>JAGMZX010000019.1:1777-15177 GCA_018005585.1 Candidatus Hydrogenedentota bacterium
CGCTGCCATCTGTAGGCGCTCCGGCGTAGCTGTCATGCCAATCATCCTCGCACCACTCCCAGACGTTCCCGCTCATGTCGTACAATCCGAAAGCATTCGGCAGCTTCCCGCCCACGTCATGCGTCTGTAAACCGCAGTTGCCCAGATACCAGGCGTAGTTCCCAATCTCGATGAGACTGGGGTCGTCTCCCCAGTAGAACCGCGTCGTTGTTCCTCCCCGGCAGGCATATTCCCATTCCGCCTCTGATGGCAGGCGGAACGTCAGGACCGTCGCGGCGTTCAGAGCCGGCAGGAAATTGTCTTTTATTGTGTCCCAGGACACCCACTCCACGGGCCGATTATCCCCCGAAAAATACGAGGGATTCGATCCCATCACCGCCTGCCACTGCGCCTGCGTCACCTCGTACTTGCCCATCCAGAAACCCGGTACCGTCACCGAATGCTGCGGGTCCTCTTCCGAGTGGCTGCCCTGCTCCCCGGAATACCGCCCCATCATGAACGTCCCGCCGGGAATCCAGACCATGGTCAAAGGCACGCCGCCGGGAAGTAGAATGGTCTGTTCTCCTTCTGCTTCACCTTCACCTTCACCCTCGCCTTCACCTTCACCTTCACCTTCACCCTCACCCTCACCCTCACCCTCACCCTCGCCTTCGCCAACTAGAGTATGTGCCGCGACGCGAAAACCGATACCGGTGCCCGCGCCCCACGGGGCGCTGAAGTAGCGGACCGCTGAACGGCAGGTGTTGCCGTCGTTGGCCCAGGCGCCGCCCCGCATCAGGCGGTCCGAGCCTCTAGGTGAGTACACCCACGCGCTGCCATCTGTAGGCGCTCCGGCGTAGCTGTCATGCCAATCATCCTCGCACCACTCCCAGACGTTCCCGCTCATGTCGTACAATCCGAAAGCATTCGGCAGCTTCCCGCCCACGTCATGCGTCTGAAAACCGCAGTTGCCCATATACCAGGCGTAGTTCCCAATCTCGATGAGACTGGGGTCGTCACCCCAGTAGAACCGTTCGGTGGACTCCGCACGACAGGCATACTCCCATTCCGCCTCCGAGGGCAGCCGGAACGTCAGGCCCGTCGTGGCGTTCAGAGCCGGCAGGAAACTACCTTTTATTGTGTCCCAGGACACGCACTCCACGGGCCGATTATCCCCCGAAAAATACGAGGGATTCGATCCCATCACCGCCTGCCACTGCGCCTGCGTCACCTCGTACTTGGCCATCCAGAAACCCGGTACCGCCACCGAATGTTGCGGATCCTCATAAGACTCGCTGCCCTCCTCGTCGGGATACCGGCCCATCATGAACGTTCCGCCGGGAATCCAGACCATGGTCAAAGGCACGCCGCCGGGAAGAAGAATGGTCTGTTCTCCTTCTGCTTCGCCTTCACCTTCCCCTTCACCTTCACCTTCACCCTCGCCTTCGCCCTCGCCTTCACCCTCACCCTCACCCTCGCCGCTACACACTTCATGTGTACCGGGGCCCGGCGCATAGGTGTCTTCGGAAACACATTCCGTGTGGTAACCACCTGAGTTGTAGAACTGAATGACCCGGAGCAGTTCCGTCAGTTTAATCTGCCAATCGGGGCTTGAGGGCGCATAGTCGCTCGCGTGCGGTGCACAGCTATGATTCGCGCCGGGGCCCGGCACATAGCCGTCCTCGGTGCTGCCCGGGTCATCCGCGCAGCGGAATCCTCCGGAGTTGTAGAACTGGATTACCCGAAGCAACTCGCTCAGCGTAATCTCATAGTCTTTATTGGTGTCGGCGGAGTGGTATTGCGCCGCGGCCGGTAGCGCGAGGCCGGCGACAAGCAAGAGAAACAAGATGCGCGACATGTCTCGTAACAAAGACTTGGACTGAAAACTGAAGTGCGCCGGAGTAATCGCGGGGGCGTGCCGCATAGACGCACAAACAAACATCATGTCCTCCTCCATTGAGTTTGTTCCGGATCCCCCTTTCCCTCTTGGGGATAGAGTACCATGGACATGTGGCTGTGTCAACGGGGGGGCTATGGCCGGCCTGCGTGCTCACGAACCCCCTTCCTGTTCACACGCCCGGTCCTATGTCGGGCGCTGTTAGCCTGAAGGGAACTTCGGGCTAAATACAGCCGAGGTAGTCGGCATATTGCCAATGTCTGCCCCGCCCTGGAGAGCGGGCAACCACCCCGTCGCGGAGCAACGGCCGGTCTTTGAACTGGGGCGGGAGTGCCTCGGCTGAACCCAAGCGCAGGCGGGCGCGTGTCTGCTGGGCGTCTGGGTCTGTCCGCAGAAATCTTGGAGGTTGCGGCCTTCCATTGCACGCCGGACGGTTGCCCGGCGCAAACGTTCAACCCGTTGGCCGCGGTTGCATGCCGGGCCGGCCTGGGAGACCGAGACCGCGGCGCTGCTCTCACGGACCATGTTTGTCACGGTGCCGCAGGACCTGCTCCAGAAGGAGCGGTCCGGGACCTGCTGGCGCGGATCCCCCGGCTTGAAGAGGTGGCGGAGGTAGTCTGGCTTCAAGACAAGCATTACGACGGCGGCGGCTGTCCGCCGCAGGCACCCGCGGGCGAGGCGCTGCCCATCGGCGTGCTCGAGCCGATTCGCGTGAGAAGGGCGATGGCCCGCCAGACGCCGCGCTCGACACCGCTCATCCCGGCCGGCGCCACCAGGCGCGCAGCCGGGCGAACAGCCCGCGTCGCGGCGGCGCCGGCGCGACGGCGCCTCCGTCGCGACCCCGCCCCGACGTGCGTGGCGCCTTGCTCGATTCGTACAGCGCCAAGAGCGCATGCCGGAACTCGCGCGCGCTTTGAAACCGTTCCGCGGGATCGGCCGCAACGGCACGCGCGACGAATTCGTCCGTGCCCGGCGGGAGACCGGGACACAAACGGGAGAGCAGGTCGCGCCCGTTGGGCAACTGGCCCGACAGCATCTCGAAGAACATGATGCCGAGAGGGTACAAATCCGCGCGGTGGTCCACCTTCGCGGCGTTGCGCCGCTGTTCGGGCGCGACATACTGCATCTTTCCCAGGCTCGAACCCACCATGGTCAGGCCCTGGTTCGCGTCCTCGATTTTGGCGAGGCCAAAGTCGAGCAGGCGTACGGACCCATCCGGCAGGACCATGATGTTCTCGGGTGAGAGGTCGCGGTGGATGGTTACCCGGTGCGCGTGTTCGAGCGCGTGGGCGACCAGGCACAGCACGCGGACCACGGAGCCAAACTCCAGCTTCCCGCGCTTCTGCAGCCAGTGCCGCAGGCTCTTCCCCTCGACATATTCCATCGTGTAGAAAAGCAACTCGTCGTCATGGTGTGCGTCGAGGATCTTGACGATGCACGGATGATCGAGCTGGCGAACGGTCTCGATTTCACGCAGAAAACGCGCAATGACGGCCTTGCGCGACTGCCACTGCGAACGGAGCATCTTCAGCGCCAGTTCCTGGCCCGTGGTGAGGTCGCGGACAAGAAACACCTTGCCCATGCCGCCGCGCCCGAGCGGGCGCAGCACCTCGTAGCGGCCCGCTATGGTTTTTCGGGGACGCTCCGTTTCCGCCATGCGAATGTGCCTCTCTGCCCTTCTCCAACAACGAAAACATGGTAGCACATGCCCACCGCCGCAGCGCCACCTTTGCGCCAGCGAAGCAGGAGCGAGGAGACCGTCGAAACCGAGTGGGTCTGGGTCACCACGCTTCCCAAGCGCCAAAATCACATCCAGAATCACCACGCGAAGCCGACCCGGCGCCATTCTGCTCTCGAGAACCACTGAACACACCCCTCCAAATATCCAATGGCGGAATCGCTGAGTCCCCGGCCGTATCCTTGACAAATCTCGGGAAACCGCCTAGCATCGTTTCAGCCGGGAGCAAACACCAAATGAAGTATGCAGTGTGGGCCATTGCTGCGCTCTTGTGCTGGTCGCCGGCCGAGGCGGGGGCGCAAACGCCGGACCCCATTCCACGTATCCTGCTCGTGGGCGACAGCTGGGGCGCTCTGATGCAGGCATTCGACACCTACAAGACCGTCCTTCCGGAGTATCCCGGCCTTGGACAGTACCGCTCCATCGGTTTCCGCACTACACAGGTCGGCGTCCGCGCCGCGGAATATGATACGCCGGAAGTGCTCGCCATCGTGGCGGATGAACTCAACCGGTATCCTGCTATCGATGTCGTGCATCTGAGCCTGGGCGGCAACGACATTCTCTACGGTGATTGGCGGCCCGGCATGTCGCCCGCGCAGGCACAGGCCCTGTTCGATACCGTGACGGGCCATATCGCGAACGTGATCGACTATATTCTGGCCTTGCGTCCCGACATTCGCATAGGGCTCTGCGGCTACACGTTCGGCAATCACTCCATACCGGACGCGACCACCCGGCAGGTGAATGAGGCCATCCTCGGGCTGGAATTGACCAAACTCGCGATGGTCCAGGGCAAGAGCCGCGTCTTCTACGTGAACAATCTCGGCCTGATGCAGTACTATTACGGAATTCCGGATGCCGAGCCGCCCATCCCGGCCGGTTCCGTGCCCCGCCCCGGCGGCTATCCGGACTATACGCCGATGCCGGGGGGCAATATCGGCTACCCAGCGCCATTGGACGCGCTGGTCGATGACGACATTCACCTGACCGCCGACGGATACGCGCATCTTGCGCGGCGGTGTATCGACGAGTTCTTTGGTGCGTGGTTGTCCTGGCCCCGCGCCCTCGAGATAGCGCCCCTGGACAGTGGCGGGATTGAACAGCGTTTCCGCGTACGTTTTACCGAAGCGGTCACCGGCGTGGACCTGACGGATTTCAGCGCCGCGGCCGAACCCGCCAAGTCGGCCGCGCCGTCGGCCGTTTCCGGGTCGGGTCCGGAATACACGGTCACGGTGACCGTGTCCGGGGAGACGGGCACGGCGCGTTTGTCGGTTCTCGACGACGACTCCATCGTCGATGACGAGGGCAACCCTCTTGGCGGGCCGGGCGCGGGCAACGGCGGATTCACGGTCAATGTCCCCTTTGCTTATGAAGACCCGCCCGTGCCCGCGGACGACGATTTCGACGTCTTCTTCGAGCATCTTGATGTAGTCACGGCGCCGTATCAGGAACTGCTCGCCGGATTCAGCTTCAAGCCGGAACTCTGCGACGCCAACGGAGGTTTCCACGGCGTCGACCCGCTGCAGATAGACGGCAACGGCCTTCTCGACAGTTACGAATTTGCGCTGATTCGGGAATGCCTCCGCAACTCTGGCATTGACCTGAGCGCCTGGGGCGGCGTGACGCACGCCGTCGTCGCATCCGCCTGGCAGAACAATCTTGCCCGGATGCGGGAAGACCTCGGCGGCGAAGACGGTCTGGCGCTGTCCGTGTTTCAGGGCCTGGACAGCATTCTTGCCGCATACACCACCCTCGGAGACCCCATCTCCGCGGCGCTTCCCGTGATGCTCATCATGGCGGCGCTGTCCTACAACGATTTCCCGCTCGACCTGTACGTGCCGAACCAGGCCGAATACGTGTTGCTGCCTCAGTATTTCTCGCTCGACGGCGACGCCGACGGCGACGGTTACACGAACGCGGAGGAGTACGGCTTTTTCGTGCCCATCGGCGGCCGTGACCTGTATGTGCTGGCCGCGCTCCAGCCCGGGATGACGCCTGATTTCGCGTGCGACAATTCGGAAGGCGGCACGTTTGAGGAAGGCGATTCGTTCTGCCTGATCGTGCCAGAACCCGCCGCTCTCGGCTCCGGATTCCAATGGTACAAGGACGGACAGCCGCTTCTGGATGGCGGGTTCATTTCCGGATGCCGGTGGCGCGCGCTGCATATCCTTTCCCTGCGCCAATCCGACTCGGGCCTGTATTCGTGCGAATATGATGACGGCGTCAAGACACACCGCGTATTCGGGCCTGTCCGCGTAACCGTGGCAAAAGTCACGCCCGTCCTGCATCTTCCCGGAATCGTCGTCCTTGCATCGCTGGTCGCGCTACTGTTCGCGCTGCGCGCAAGGCGGCGCCTGCGGTATTGACCGGACATGGCGCCGCACGTATACTCCGGTCCCATGGACACGACCTATTTGAGATCCCACGTGCTGGAAAGAGCGCCCGGAGGGACACGCGCGGTCCTCGACATGCTCGCCGTCGCGGGGTTGATGGCCCTTGCGGCGCAGGCGCGATTCCCACTGCCGTTCTCGCCGGTGCCCGTGACGATGCAGACATTCGTCGCGCTGTTCGCGGGATACCTTGTTAGCCGGCACCGTGCCGCCGCGGGCATGGCGCTGTATTGCGTTCTCGGTCTCGCGGGCGCGCCGCTGTTTGCAGTGAGTTCCGGCGCGACCGCGGGCTACCTCGCGGCGTTTGTGCTGGCGCCGTACCTCACCGCCAGCTTCCGTTCGCCGCTCGCGGGCATGGCGGCTGCCTCGCTGTGCATCTACGCACTGGGCGCGGCGTGGCTCTGCCTGTTCCTCGGCATGACCTTGCCGCAAGCCTGCGCCGTGGGCGTGCTGCCCTTCATGCCCGGCGACGCCATCAAGCTAATCGCCGCCGCCCAATTGGCGGGTTGGGCGCGCCGCTAGCGCCCGTTGCGCGGCTTTCCCTCGAGAAATTCCCGTCGTGAGGCCATGTGCGCCAAGGCGCGCGCCACGTGCGCGGGACTCGAAAACACGTAATAGCCCAGCCGTTCGAATTCCTGGATTACGGTGTTCGGGATTTCGCCGTACGCCAGCAATACCGAATCCGAGGCGACCAGCAGCGGCTTGTGGTACGTCCCGGCGAACCCGGCGATGCGCCGCGCTTCTTCCGCCTCGATATTCGCGCCGAACTCCGTCAGCTTGTCCAAGCCGTGCTCTTGCGCGCGCGCCGAGAATCTGTAGCGCTGCAACGCGCTTGCGATGTAGCCGACGCCCAGCAGGATTACGGCATCCACGTCCGGGTGCTTGATTACCGCCTCGACCGTGCGTGACAACGCGCTCAGGTCGTTACTCGCAACGAGGTCGATCGGGTTGTTGCGGCTCCACCAGGCGGGGAGGATGCCGTCCAGCTCGCGCATCACCGTTTCGGGCAGCGGAATGACGTCGAGCCCGGCTTCCGCGCAGGAGTCCGCCGCGATAACGCCCCAGCCGCCGCCCTGCGACACGATTACCACGCGCCGTCCCTTTGGCAACGGCTGGTGCAGAAAGACCGCGGCCACCTCCATCGCTTCGTAGATGTCGTCCACGACGACGGTCCCCGCCTGACGGCACATGGCGCGGAACAGACGCACTTCCGAAGCCAACGAGCCGGTGTGGGACTGCGCGGCCTTGAAACCCGCGCTGGTGCGGCCGCCTTTCACGACAATCACGGGCTTGCGCGCCGCCACGTGGCGTAATGCCTCGTGCAGCCGCCGCCCGTCACGCGTGCCTTCGATGTAGGAGATGAGCGAGGCGGTCTTCTCATCGCCCGCGAAAAACGCGAGATAGTCCTCCGTGCGCGTGGCGGCCTCGTTGCCGGTGCTGATGAACCGTCCCACGCCCACCTGGTGCAGCGCAGCCCAGCTCAGCACGGTACTGCCCACGTTGCCACTCTGCGAGACCACCGACAGCCCGCCCGCTCCGGGATAGCGCGCGATCATGCCGCAATACAACTGCTGCGGAGCCGGGCTGGCCACGCCCGCACAATTCGGGCCTATCACCAGCGTGGCGGTCTCAGCGGCGATGCGCGCCAGTTCGCGTTCCGCGTCACGCGCCTGCATATCGTCCAGTTCGCCGAAACCGGCCGTGATCACGATGACCGCGGGCACGCCGCGCGCCACGCATTGCCGGACGCAGTCGAGGACCGACGGCGGCGGCACCACGACGAGCGCCACGTCGGGCGTCTGGGGCAGCGCCCCGATGCTCGGAAAGCACGGCACGCCCAGAATCTCGCGGTGGCGCGGATGCACTCCGTACAGCTTGCCGCGGTAGTCGCCCTCGAGCGTGTTGTACAGAATCCGGAAACCCCATTTCCCCGGCGTGTCCGTCGCGCCGATAATCGCGACGCATCCCGGCTCGAAAACGGCGCGGAACTGCCGCATCCGCTCCGGGGTCGCAAGCGGCGGCGGTTCCGCCGCCACGGGCGTGCTTTGCGGAGCAAGCGCTATCAATGCGTCCACGGCCAGCGGCAATCCCTCCTGAATGATGAGCGGATTGATGTCGAGTTGCGCGATTTCCGGCAGGTCTGCGAGCATTTCGCCCACGCGCTGCAGGACCGCAGCCAGCGCCGCCCTGTCAGCAGGCGGTTCGCCGCGAAGCGCGTCGAGCACGCGGGTGCTTTGTACCTCCGCCAGCATCTCCAACGCATCGCGCTCGCTGAGCGGCGCCAGGCGGAACGCCACGTCGCCCAGCGCCTCCACGGCTATGCCGCCGGTCCCGAACATGACGCACGGGCCGAAAACCGGGTCGCGCACGCCGCCGATGATGACCTCGCGCTTGCCTCTGGCCATGCGCTGCACCAGAAAGCCGTCGAACGCTTCGTCGTCCAGCGCCTCCCGTATGCGCGCCGCAGCGTCGCGAACGCCTGCGGCGTCAGAAACGTTCAAGTGGACCAGACCGCGGTCGGTCTTGTGCTGCAGCGCGCGCCCGCACGCCTTCACCGCCACCGGATACCCAATGCGTTCCGCGATCCCGCTGGCCTGGGGCCCGTCCGCGGCGAGCGCCTCCTCCACGACGGCAATGCCGTAAGCTTGAAGGACCTGCTTCGATTCGTGCTCGGAAAGCGCGCGTGCGCCGGACGCCTGGGCGTCCCGCAGCCATTTGCGCGCGTTCTCGCGTTCTCTCATCACATAACACTCCATGCCCATGCTGGATGACGTTCTCAAGGCGGCGCGCTGGGAAATACGATGCGCCGCACGGCCCAAGACGGGGCGGAACGGCGCGTATGGTAACACATTTCGCGCGCACGGCGGCGCGGTGCCATATCGCATTACGCTATTTATCTATGAATTCATGATACAATCCCATGTAATAAGCGAGAAGGAACGCGGAACCCGTGGCCAATTCCCGGCCGTCGCCGCCGCTGTTCAATTCCCACGGGTCGTCGCTCCATTGTTTCATGTACCGTTCATCGACCGGGAGGACGACGCCGTCGATGCGGAAGCCCTTGCCGAGCGTCCCGCCCGGCTCGCGCGCCAAGGGCGACAATGGCAGAATATCCAGCCTGCGGCTGTTCGTATGGCGCCAATTCACGAGGTCCAGAGGATACCGGCGCAACGTTTCGAGCGCATCCGGGAGACATTGCTTCGGGACCGCCACCTTTTCGGGCGTCGAGGGCGCAGGGAACTCCTCGCCGTCACAACAAGCCGCAAAGGCCATGTTATAAAACGCGTTGCGTTCGCATGCCTCGAGTTGCCAATAGCGGAAGCAACTGTAGGCAAACATGGCGCGCAACCGCGGGTCCTGTTCGTAACGCAACAGGTGGTAGAAATTCATGAAAGCCATTTCGTCGTCGAATTGCACGTTCGAGCCGGGGCCGCGCTGCACCTTCGGGAACATAGTATTTGTTGCGTAGCTGTGATTGCGTATCAAGCCGTCCGCGGCGTCGTCGTACTTCGCGTCGCCCGTGATATGCGCGGCGGCGCGCAGATAAGCGAGGATGCTCAGCGAATTCAGGCCCCGCTCTTCCCACCAACTCGGGTCGTGATTCAGCGATTCCGGGCTGAAATTGGCCCAGCGCGTGGGCTGGCCGTCCCAATCGACGAGCCGCAGGCCGTGCTCGAGCAGATGGTCCGTCATGTCGCGCACGACGGCGCGGACACGCTCTTTCTCCTCTTCGGTCTCCGCCACGAGATCGTAGTAGCACGCGTTCAGAAAATAGTGTCCATCCAACTCGTCGGAACTGGTGTCACACTTCCAATACCAGTTTCCATCTTCGCTCACGGGCCAACGCGGATGGACCACTTTCCATTGCGGGTCTTCGGTGTCGCGGCGCCGTTCGTCCGCCGCTACGGAGTACTCGGGAAACTCGTTCGGGTCGGGATCGGCGGTGCTGCGAATGGTGCGCGCGGGGAAACCGCGGGGCGCGGGATGCGAGCCGCCCTGTGTCACTTGGCTGAGAAAGCGCAGGGCCTCGAACGCCGCGGTGGCGCGTTCCTTTGCTTTGGGGTCGCGCGTCGCGGCGTACGCGAAGCATTCCGCCGCGCCGTACATGCCGGTCCATTGCCCGTCGTTATCGTCATCGTGCTGCACCCAGCTGCTCTTGTCCCCGGGCCGCTCCAGTTGCACGGCCAGTACGTACCCATAAGGCGTGCGCCGGTGCCGCGCGTCGATCTCGTCTTCAAAGAAGCGGGCCTTGTCGGCCAGCGTCATCGCCCGAAATCCGATACGGCCGACTCCCGCACGTGTTGCAAACCACGCCGATCCGTCCGGCGCCACCGCGATATCGAGCACGTCATTGTCCGGAAGCCAGCGCCGTCCCTCCCGATAGCGCCACTCCTTGCCGTCAAAGCGAATCGCGCCCTGATGCGTGCCGAACCAGACCGCGCCGCGGCTGGCGGCAATGCCGGTGAAATCGTTGCAGGGCAGGCCGTCGGCGCCCGAGTACAGCCGCCATTGCCCGGCCTCCATCCTGCCCGCGCCTTGCGGGCTCGCAAACCACAGGCGTTCCTCCCCGTCGAACGCAACGGCGCGCACGTCGGCCGGTGCCCAGCGTCTCTGTCCGTCGGCGGGAAACGCCTGAAACCAGTTCAGGCCGTCTTCGCACAGGAAGAGCCCTTCCGGCGTCGCGGCGGCCAACACGCCCTTCGCGCTTCGCGTGATATCGCACACGCGCGGACGGCGGCCCAACAGGTTGTTCAATTGCGGGCGCGGGAGGAACCGGTTGCCGGCCAGGGCGTACAACCCGCGCGTCGTGCCGAGGAAAACCGCGCCCGGGAATGCCTCCAGACACAGCACTTCGCTCGCGCTCTGCACGCCCGCGGGCAACGGCGCCAGCACGTGTCCCTCCTGGTTAACCAACTGGCCATTGTAGATCAACAGCAGCCCATTGGCGTCCAGGTTCGCAAGGTGCTGCACCGGCATCGCGTCGAAACCGGCGACCATGCCCCATTGGCCGTCGCGCCATGCCGCGAGTCCCCGCTCCGTGCCCGCGAAGACGCGGCCGTCCGCGAGACACGCTACCGTATAGGCCTCATTTCCGGGCAGCCCTTGTTCCGTCGTGTACGCGGCGCTGTATTCCTGCACGAACGGGGCTTCCGCGGCAGCCGGCACCGGCTCCGCGCAACTCAAGGCCAGCGCAAGGACGATGGAAGAATGTCTCAGCATATGCTTGTCTCGCTCGATTTGCCTCGACGACCGCGCGCAAACCGCGCGGCGTCTGGCTGATGTTCGTGCCTATTCGACGTACTCAAAGTCTGAGATCCCAAGTCTCAAATCCGGAATCCCGTCAGGGCCCGCCGCGGGTAAGCCACGTCAAAGTGATGCGCGCGAACACAATCGACTCGTAGGGACGTTCGTCGCCCCGTTCATACAGGCAGCCAAGCGTCTGGTCCGGCAACACGGTCAGAGACGAATACGCGGACGGCCCCTCGCAGATGCACCGGGCCACGGGCCAAGTTGCGCCCTCGTCCAGGCTCATTCGCACGGTCATGCGCACCCGGTCCTTGCTGTCGGCGGGGTTGGAGAAGACCAGGCGGTCCTTGCCGTGACGCAGTGCGTCGCTATAGCGCAGAAAACTCGCCTGGCACACCGGCTCGACGAGCGCCTGGTCGAATGACAGGTCCATCCAGGTTTCCCCGCCGTCGCCACTGAGCGCGATGGCGCGCATGCCGTGTTTTTCCGGTTCCTCGCCATCGCGTCCCCAGTAGTTGCGCATGTTGACAAGCAGACGTCCATCGTTGAGTTCGACTACCTGGCATTCATCCGTATGTTTGGCCACGGAACCGCCGGCGCGCCAGGTTGCCCCGTGGTCATCGCTGTAGAAACAATGCGACACCATGACCGTGGCGCCGTCCCGGGTTTCGCGATGATCGCACGGAATAACAAGCCGGCCCCGGTGTGGCCCCTGACGTAGCTGGATACCGACGCCCGGGCCGGTCGCGTACCAGGTCCATCCGGCGGGTTTGACCGCGGCGGTAATCTCGACGGGTTCTGACCAGGATTGACCCTCATCGGCGCTGCTGACCACGAACACGCGGTCGTTGTCGCGGCAGAAAGGCAACCACACGACTCCGGTGTCTTCATCGAGCACCGGACAGGGATTGCCGATCGTGATGTCCGCGGTCCCGCCTTCTTCATAGATAAGGCGCAACGGACCCCACGTGCGCCCGCCGTCATCGCTCCGTTTCATGACGAGGTCGATATCGCCGTGGTCGGCCCTATTGTTCTTGCGGCCTTCGCAGAACGCCAGCAGTGCGCCCGACGGCACGGCCAGCACAGCCGGAATCCGGAACGTATGATAACCCGCTTCGCGCCGCTCAAAAACCGCCGTTTCCTCAGGTATTGAAGCTGCGCCTTTCGCGTCCAGTTCGTCGAGCCGGAACCGTACGCTCATGACGTACGGCTCTTCGCCTTTCGCCCAGTGGCCGTAGGTGGTCGCGACGAAGGTGCCGTCCGGCAGCAGTTCCAGGCCCGGATAGCCGCAGTCCGCGCCCTTCGTATTATCGAGCAGCCGCACGCGATATTCGCCGCCGCGGCCGTAAACCAGGTCCTCATACGTGCCGGCCCACGCCACGAAATCCCCGTACGTCTGCGTGACAAGCGCCGTGTCGCGGAACACAAACACAAGCCGTCCGTCGGGCGCGTAGCGGCCCACGTGCCGGTCGCCCGTGAGGCTGCCCGGCAACTCGCGCGGCACCGACCAAGTGGCGCCCTCGTCATTACTGAACGAAACAAACGAGTTGAATTTCCGGCTGTTCTCGCGCATCAACATCGCCAACTGCGCGCCGTCCGGTGACCGCACAATCCCCGGTTCGCACAGATGTGCCTCAGCGTGCCGCAAGACCTCTTCCGGGGAACCCCACGTGAGCCCGCCGTCCTTGGAGACCGTCTTGTAGACCACGAAGCCGGTCGTCTTGCCTTCGCCGTGGAGAAAGCGCCCGTCATCGTGGAAATATGCGGCATAATCCCCGTTCTTCAGCGCGACGAGACTGCTCATGGTTACCACGCCGCCGAAATCGCCGATGGGGGAGAGGGGCGTCCAAGTCGTGCCATCGTCCTCGGATACCGCCATGCGGATTGGATACAACCCCGAAAACAGAATCAGGCGCCGCACGCCCTGCGCGTCCACGACGCGATGGATCGTTGGCGTTTCGAGCGAGCTTGCCCAGTTCTCGGGCACAGAAAGGCGCTCGCTCCAGGTCAGGCCCCCGTCCGTGCTGCGTTTCAGCACTATCGCGCCACGGCCATGCCCCTTCGGATACGCCGCCAGCATGGTGCGGCCGTCTTCAAGCAACACCGTCGTCGGATGGCCGAGATAGTGACCGGGTTCGCGGTCCACCGT
>JAGMZX010000019.1:15277-38085 GCA_018005585.1 Candidatus Hydrogenedentota bacterium
TCCCAGACCACCCTGGCCCGGTCGCAGCCGAGGCGGTCAAGGAAACGCCGCACATGCCCGGCAGTTCCCACGTAGCAGGCGTGCTCGTTCTCGATGCCGAGGATGACATCCTTCTCCTCGAGAATGTCCGGCACGGGCCTGTAGGCGCGCAGCATGCTGTCCCAAGGCGTGTCGGGGCCGCGCCGCCAGAAGACGAACCCGCGCACGATGCCGCAGTCGAGTTCGCGGGCAATGTCGGAGCAGCGGCGCAGGATATCCATGTGCCGCCGCACCTCCTTGGGCTCGGTGAGTTCGCATTTGCCGAAGGGCGACGCTACGCTGCAAACGCGCATGCCATGGTCATCGACGATACGCTTTATCTCGGCGACCTGAGCATCCGACAGTTCCTGCACGGGCGTGTTCCAGACGCCGCGGATTTCCGCGCCGGTGACTCCGTATTCGCCACAGACCAGGCACGCATGCGCCAAGTCCTGGGAAATCTCGTCGGTGAACGCGCCGAGTTGAAACATACGCGCCTCTCCTTCGCGCCGCCCTGCTCCCACAGGGATACCGGTGAGCGTAGAGACATCGCGCGCCGGATTCAAGCGGGGAGGCCGACTGTAATGGCGGGCGTTACCAGTTGTCAGGCAACGCGACGACATACCAGGCAATCTGCCTCTTGCTTTCCCGAATTTCGTAATCGACGATGAGCCGTTCGCGCGCGTTCAACGCGACACTGGCCGGATAGCCCCCATCCAGGATTGGGCTGCCGTCCGCGTTGTGATGAAAGCACGGCGCGCGGCGCGCGAGGTCCCACTCCAGAAACGCGGGATCGGTGGTGCGGACGGCCGACACCGAGACCATGCGCCGGTCGCAGTAGATCAGTGTGGGAGTTCCTTGGTGCACAGCGACCTGGGCCGGGGACGGGTGCCGGTCGCTTCTGACGTTCGTGCGGCGCGGCGGAGACCACGTGCGCCCGCTGTCGTCACTCAGAGACACCCAGAATGCGCCGTCGGTCTGAGGATGGCTGTTGCGGAACACGCCCACGAGCCGTCCCGGCGCGTATTCGAGCGCGTCCCACTCGTCGCCCACGAATCCGTCCGCGTCGGGCACGCGCACGGTCCGCCATGTTGCGCCGCCGTCTTCCGACAGACCCGCGAGCGCGCCGTTTCCCGGCGCGACGTAATACGGCAGCAGGTACGACCCGTCCCGCAGCATTTTCACGGAGGCGCGCGTCCTGGTGTTGGGCTTGTCGAGCGGCTGCGGCGGCGACCATGTCGCGCCGCCGTCCGGGGACCGCGTCGTCATCGCCTGCGATTCGTCCGCGGCCGTATACGTGTTGTACGCGACGAGCAGGCCGCCGTCCGGCAGCACCGTAATCGCTGCGTTGCGGTCGTCAATTTCCGGTGCGTCCGCCACGACACCCGGCTCAGACCACGTCTTCCCGCCGTCCGTGCTGCGGCAAATCAGGACGCGGCCCGTGGCGGCATACATATGTTGTGTGCCTTCGCGGAACACGCAATACAACGCACCCGCCGCATCGCGGTCGATCCACGGCCAGCCGGGGTATTCCCCTTCATACACCGTTCCGCTTGCGCGCGGCGTGTCGCCGGTGGCGCCGGGTTCCGCGCCTGACGCAACGCTTGCTGCAAGCACGCCGGCCGCCGAGTTCCTAAGAAATTCGCGTCGTGAAACCATGTGTCCGCTCCGCTCCCGTGGTTCAGTCCGCGCCCTGGACCGCGAACGTCTGTTCGAGCCAGCCGTCGCCGTCGCGCACGCGCACGCGCAGGGTGTGCTCGCCCGGCGGGATGACGCCGTCCGAGGCGTACTCTTCCGTACCCGCCAGATACGGCGGCCCGTCCACCTGCGTCACAAGTTGACCGTCGACATACGCTTCCAGCGGCCCCAGCGGCGCGCCTTCCACCCAGATACGGATGCGCTCCCAGCCGTGATAGGCAGGGCCGGGGTCCGAGGGCCGCGACAGGTGGATGCCTTTGCTGCATCGGGGACGCAGCCGCGCGTCCTCGTCCCAGAACGCATTGATTGCGCTGCTGCTCGACAGCATCCGCAGGCAACGGCGGTCTTCCGGACGTCCCAGGATGCGCCCATCGGCCTGGTAGATGTAAAGGCCCTGCGCACCCTGTTCGTAGAGGCGCGCGGCGCGCCACAGGAACGGCCCGGGCACGTCGACTCCCCAGGAAAGGCCGTCGATACACGGCAGCAACGTGCAGGAAGTCCCCTGCACCGCCCCGAAATAGGGCGCCATGTCGATGTGATGATGCCGCCCTTGAATGTTGCTCGGGCACAGATAGTCGACCCAGCCTTCCCGTGCCCACGCGGGGTAGTCAAACAATTCCGCGCGGCGGACGCCCGTGCCCGGAAACCGCACGAGGATTGGGATATGCGCGTTGCGCGCCGCGCCGGATTCGTCCGCCAGCGCGCGCAAATCGCGCAAGAACGTGTTGCAGGTTTCCACGGTGTCGACCGTCTCCGGGTAGCGGCAGAAATCGAGTGACAGGCCGGCGGCGCCGATCTCGAGCGCCTCAAGGTAGAGACTGAGCGCATAATCGCGCACTTCGGGTACCTCGAAGCGCAACACTGACCCGCGCATCCATTCGGGATGAGTCTTCGAGAAGCCGCCCTGCAACGGGGAGCCTGGATAGCAGTTGCTCGCGCCGAAATTCGCATGCGCGCGCAGCCCGAACTCGCGCGTGTACCGGAGCGTCGCATCAAGCGTGTTCGTATACTGCTGCATCCGGCCCACGTTGTCCGTATGGGGCCGCGGGTCGCCCTCGACCGGGTCGCCGATCGTCGCGTAGATCAACTGGTCCGTCTTGCGGGTCTCGAAGACCGACTTCATGCCGAACCGCCCGAGTTGCGTATCCACGATGGCGATACGTGCTTCCGCGAAGGCGGAGAGCGGCTCGCGGTGCTGGAGCGTTTCCTGCACGTCGTCGTAGAAGGCCCACGAATAGGGCTCCCAGTAGCCCGCGATCAGCTTGTCGGTCTCGCCGCCGTACCGCGCATCGAGCGCCTGCGCCTGCGTATCCGAAAGCGGCACCAGCTTCACGTAGTCGATGTGCGCGGGCGCATTGCCTGTGTACGTGTACGGCGGTTTGAGCACGAGATGCTGCCGGTCCATGCGCGCCCAGCGCCAGAACACTTCCTCGCGCGCATGGCGTGAACTTAAGGCGTCGGTCCGTTCGTCGCCCGTCAGGCGCAGGCGGATGCCGCCCTGCGCCGGGCTCGTGCACGCGAATATCGCGTACCAGCCGCGCACGTCCAACGGATACGTCAGTTGCCGGAGCGGCTGGCCGGGCGCGGCGGCGCCGGAGAGGTCGTTGCCGAGGGTTGCCCCCGGCGCTTCCGTGCGAACGCTCCAGCCGGATTCCCCGGTCAGTGCGTCCGCCTGCATGACCTTCGACCAATCCTCGACACAGACCACGTCCGTGTTGTCCGCCTGCACCCGCGCGCGCGCCTCGCTCAGCACGGTTCCATCCGGTGCGCGCAGTTCGATGCGGAAATCGGCGTCCACGAAACCACCGGTCTGCGCTTCGGGATAGGGCTGAAACACGACGGTCCGTTCCAGGCCCGCCGCGCGCCGTTCCACTACCCGCCCCCTTTCCATCCCGGCGCGCCAATCGTCTTCGCGCAGCAGCAACACGCCGGTCTCTGAGAGCAGCGGCAGCACCCGCGCGGGCTGCCACTGTTGTTGGCCCGCGGGCGCCCAACTGCAGTGCGCCTCGATGACGTCGGGCGCATCCGCCGGAACCTGATAGCTAATGTGTACCCAGCGCGTGACCGGGTCGGGCGCTACAGCGGTGATATCGCCTTGCGCGGTCCCGGCCGCGAGCACGGCAAGCACCGCGAGCAGAGATGAGCCAGTAATTGCGCCTGTTCTGTTCATGACCCGGTTCCTCCCGCACGTTCCACGTGCTCAGACAGGCATTCTAGTGTATCGCGCGGAACGTTTGGAATCTCTCATGAACAGCGAAACATGTCTCACCCCCGCGTCACTTGCGCGATGCATTCCGCGGCGCCTGTGTCCTGCCGCGCGCGCCGCAGGCGCGACACGCCCGCGTACGCGGTGGCCAGGGCAAGCGCCGCGAGTCCCGCCGCATTCGTGGCGGGAGTCTGCTCGCCCACCTCCACCCGCGCCGCGAAGGTCCGGGTAGACTTTGCGCCGTCGTCATACACGCACGTATAGACGCCGCTGTCTGCGACTTCCAGCGCCATGACATGCAACGTGCTCGTACCCGTGCCGCTGACGCGGCCGTCATCGCTCAAGGGCGCGCCATCCTTGCGCCAGTCGAATGCGCTCCCGAACGCCACCGGACACGGAATGCTCAGACACAGGTCGTCGCCGGTTTCGTAAAAGCCGCCCCGGGGCTGTCCACAACCGTCCGGATTGTCCGCGCACGCAAGATCGACCAGATACGCCTCGCCGAGGTACGCGCCCTCGACCATGGCAATCAGCGTCTGTTCCGCAGGATTGAACACGACCGTGTAGAAACTCCGGCTGCCCGTCGGGTCAAGCAGCGCGGCCACGTTGCCCGAACCGGGCTCAACGAATTGGATGCCGCCCGGCAGCAGATAGCCTTCCGAACCGCCGACCACGAGCAAGCCTTGGGCGGTGATGCCGCTCACGCCGCCCGTGTAGTACAGGCCCGGCTGGCCTATGAGCGCGCCGTCCGTTTCCCAGTCGAGCGTGGCGCCGCTTTCGTGCGCCTGGACCAGCGCGTCCACGGCAAAGGCCCGCAGCTCCCGCGTGTTGCCGTCCATCGCATAGACGACGCCGCGCGCGGAGTCTACCGTCACCGCGCTCGAATAGGAGAACGGCGGCTTGTCCACGACAAGTTCCTTAGTACGCCAATAACGCGCGGCCTTGCGAACCACGACACTCACGTCGCGTTTCGCGTTCGTCAGGTCCACAATGGCCAGTTCGCTGCCCGTGAAATCCAGTTTCCCGGCGTCCACCAGCACCAGCGTATCGGTAAGGAACGTGCCTGTGAAATGCAGCCGGTTCGCGGCAATGCTTGCGGGCGTGAAATCCTGCGGCTGCGATGCATCGAAGCGGTAGAGATTGCCGTTGAAACCGCCGCCCAGTATCACCGTGTGGCCGTCAGACGCGACGGCGGCGAATCCGGGGTCTCCGGCATAGCCTTCCGCAACGGGTTGAAAAATCCCCGAGCCCGTGGCGGTCTCGATTTGCACGGTATCGCCGTTCCACGCAAGGTAGCGTCCGTCGCCGAGGGCCGCGCCCGCCACGACATAGGAACCCGGCGCGGGCGTCGGGAAGGCGGACAGCGGCGTAACGGTCGCCGCCAAGGCGCCGCCACAGACCGGGGCGAGCACGCACACAAGAAACAGCAGAGACCTGGCGTGAGAAGAAGAAGAGCGCATCGACATGGGTTTTCCCCCTTCCAATGTTGCGGGCGCACGGGCACCCAGACACGGTTGATGGGGAAAAGAAGGCAGGAAGGACCGAACCCTTTTCCTGCGGCAACTTTTCCGCGAGTTGCTGCAAGAACGTAGCGGGTCTCGGGCAGGTTTTCTGGCTCCCGGATCATCCTACTCGCCGCGCCTTCCCATCCTTTCGGACAGTGGCCATGCCGTGGCTTTCGTACCCGGTTACAGCAGCGCGTCTGCGACGGACTTGCACCGTGCTTCCCTGCGCGCGAATCCCGGCGCCGCAACATGCGGCTTTCTACGTTCAAGACGAGTATAGGGGAGTCCCCGTGATCAGTCAACTCAAACGATTGCAGCCAAGCGAGCGCAGCCTTCCCGAGGCGTAGGCATAGCCGATGGGAACTCGTGTCAAGGACGGGATACCCGTGCCTGCAGCGAATTGACAGGCCGCCGCGCCGGTGTCTAGGATGACGTGTGCGTGGGCAGTGGCAGCGGGAAAACATTCAGCCATGACGGAAGCAATCTATGACGTGGCGGTTATCGGCGCGGGATGCGTGGGTGCCGGAATTGCGCGCCGTCTTTCGGCGTATGATGTGCGCGTCGTGTTGCTGGAGAAATGTTGCGACGTGGGCTTCGGCGTTTCGAAGGCGAATTCGGGGATTATCCACGCCGGTTTTCATCATCCGGTCACCTCATTGAAGGCCCAGCTCGAGATCCGCGGCAACCTGATGTTCGACCAGTTGCACCACGAATTGAATTTCCCGTTCAAGCGCGTCGGCATCATTGTGGCCGCGTTCTCCTACGAGCAGATGAAGGCGGTGGAACAATTGTACGAGCAGGGCGTGCGTAACGGCGTGCCCCTGATCGAAGTCTGCGGCCGGGACCGGCTGCTCATGCTCGAACCCAAGCTGAATCCGGACGTTGCCGGAGGCCTTTACGCCCCTACAGGCGGCATTATCGAGCCGTATCGCTACGTGTTCGCGCTGGTCGAAAACGCGCTGAAGAACGGCGTCGCGCTGCGCACGGAATTCCGTGTTGTCCAGGCGTCGCGCCGGAAGGGCGTATACGAAGTCCGTTCCGCGCAAGGAGACAGAGTCCGCGCGCGTCATGTGGTAAACGCGGCGGGCCTGTACGCCGACGAGGTGTCGCGCGCGCTCGGCGCGGAGGAGTTCACGATTGTCCCGCGCAAGGGCGAGGAATTCCTGCTGGAACGGAATGCGGGCGGCTTTCCGAACCATGTCGTGTTTCCGGCGCCGGGCCGCCACACGAAGGGCATGCTGGTCATCCCCACGGTCGAGGGCACGATGATGATCGGCCCGACGGCGGACGAGGTCGAGGACAAGGAGGACTTTGAGACCACGGCGGATAACCTGGAGAAAGTCTTTGCGTCCGCGATGTACATGATCCAGGGCATCTCGCGGCGCGAGATTATCACCTCGTTCGCGGGTTTGCGGCCCGTGCTCGAGGGCAACGATTTCTACATTGACATTTCCGCCAAGGCGCCGCACGTGACCCAGGCGGCGGGCATTCAGTCGCCGGGATTGACGGCTTCGCCGGCGATTGCCGAGTACGTGAAGGACCTCTTGAAGCAGGACGGTTTGAAACTGACCGAGAAGACGCATTTCGACCCGTTTCTCCAATCCAGGCCGAAAGTGCGCGAATTGACGCCGGAAGTGCTGGCGGACCTGGTCCGCGAAGACCCGCGTTACGGGCATATCGTGTGCCGGTGCGAGTCCGTTTCGGAAGCGGAGGTAGTCGAGGCCATCCGCAAGGGCCATACGACGCTCGACGGCATCAAGTTCTACACGCGGGCGGGCATGGGCCGGTGCCAGGGCGGGTTCTGCTCGTACCGGATACTGAAAATACTTGCGCGTGAAACGGGCATGCCCATTGAGGCGATTACCAAGCGCGGCGACGCGAGCCGGATCGTGCTGGGGCGTATCGGCGCGCGCGGCTGAGGAAACAGACGTGGAAGAACGCAATTACGACGGCGTGGTGATTGGCGCGGGCGCGGCGGGCATGGCCGCGGCGCTGCGCATTGCGGCGTCGGATTTCCGCGTGGCCCTGATCGACCGGGAGAACCATCTCGGCGGCATTCTGCTCCAGTGCATTCACAACGGCTTCGGGCTCCACCGGTTCAATGAGGAATTGACGGGACCCGAGTTTGCGGAGCGGTTTTCCGGGCAACTCGGGCAGACCGGCGGCATTGACGTGCTGCTCAACACGACCGTGCTCGAAATGCAGGCCGAGGGAGATTCGAAGAGCCTGCTGGTGTGCGGGCCGGATTGCGGCGTGCTGAAGTTGCGCGCGCGGTCCATCGTGCTCGCGATGGGATGCCGCGAGCGCAACCGCGGCAATCTGGGCATTCCGGGCACGCGCCCGGCGGGCGTCTTCACCGCGGGGCTCGCCCAGCGGCTTGTCAATATCGAGGGCTATATCCCGGGCAAGCGCGTGGTCATCGTGGGCTCGGGCGACATCGGGCTGATCATGGCGCGGCGGATGACGTGGGTAGGCGCGCAAGTGCTGGCCGTGGTCGAGATTCTGCCGCATCCGTCCGGCATCACGCGCAACATCGTGCAATGCCTGAACGATTTCAACATCCCGCTGTATCTCAGTCACATCGTTTCGCGCATCATCGGGCGCGACCGCGTCGAGGCGGTCGAGGTTACGCCGCTCGAAGGGGGCCGGCCCAACCCGGAGAAGACGTTCCGGATAGACTGCGATACGATCCTGCTGTCGGTCGGCCTCATCCCCGAGAATGAGCTGTCCAAGGCGGCGGGGGTCGAACTGGACCCGGACACGGGCGGGCCGCGCGTGGACGCGCGGCTGATGACAAGCAGGGCCGGCGTGTTCGCCTGCGGGAATGTCTTGCACGTGCATGACTTGGTCGACTGGGCTTCGGCGGAGGCGACGCGCTGCGGCGATTATGTTGTCGAATACCTGCGCGGCGGCGTGCCCGCGCGCCCGCAGGGGCGCGTGGTGCCGGGCGCCAACGTGAAGTATGTCGTGCCGCACCGCTATCTGCCGGACGCGGAGAACGAATTCTCGTTGCGCGCGCTCATCGTCAAGGATATCGGAACGATCAGCGTCAAACGGGATGGCAAGCTGGTCAAGCGGCGCACGCTCCGCCATATCCGGCCGGCGGAGATGATCCACATCAAGGTGCGGCCGGGCGACGTGCCGGCCGGGGAGGGCGGCGAGCCCGAACCGATCGAAATAGCGATAGAGTAGGGAGCAGCGCATGGAAAAGGAGATCATTTGCCTGGGCTGCCCAAACGGGTGCCACCTGTGCGTCACGCAGCGGGACCGCAACGATATCGAGGTGCTCGGCAACCAATGCGACAAGGGCATCGTCTATGGCCGGGAAGAATTCCTCGAACCGAAACGGGTCGTAACCGCGGTCGTGCGGACCGGTTCCGATACGGTGCCCTTTGTGCCGGTAAAGACCGACAAGCCGCTCGTGATAGCGATGATTCCCAAGCTCCTTGAGGAACTCCGCCGGCAAGAGGCGCGGCTGCCCGTCCGCGCGGGCGATGTCCTCATCGATGACTTCTCAAGCACGGGCGTGCGCGTCTGCTTCACCCGCACGTCGGACGGCTGACGAGGCTCCCGGCGAAAAGGCTGTCCAGACGGGTACTGAGCAGATTACATCTGCTTGCCGCACATCTCACAGAATTGTCCGCGCAGGTTGCCTGAATACTGGCGCTGGCAGTGCGGGCAGATGGTATATGCCGGTGCAGCAGGGGGCGACAGGCTGATTGCCGAAATCGCTTTGTGCCCGTGAACGACATCCAGAACTCTCGCGATACCCAGACACATGGTGCCCACTGTCACGAAATACAGGCCCACCCCGAGGGCGGCCAGGAGTTCGCCGCCGGTGACTTCCCCTCTGGACGAAAACATCCCCGCTTCGCCAAAAGAGGCGAGGAGGTAGAGAAAGGCAATCACGCCGGCGAGTATCCCAATGACACCCAGAACGTACAGTGTGCCCGACAGGGGCGTAGGTCCGGAGGCTTCGTACATGGGCGCGCCCCCGGAACGGTCGTCAACACCTAGAAAACGTTCACTGTCGCTACTCATCGTCTTGTTCTCCCTCGTAGACCGCGGCTGAAAACGGAATGCACGCCTTTGGAAACACTCAAGAGGCATTCGCGGAGCGTTTGCGGTACGACCGCAGCAATGTTGCGAAGAAGATGACCAACCCGAGGGCGAAAACGACGCCCACGACCACGTGGGCAATATTGATGAGACCCCACATGCGGGCTCTGTCATCCATGGTATCAGCAGTATTAGCAAACCGGTACAGAAAGAGGCTTATGGCCGTCCAGCAACCTTGCAGGCTGCTGGTTATCAGGGCGATCCAGGTGCTGGCCTTGAGCATGTTCATTTTGGCTGACTCCAAGATTAGGCCGGGCTCTTAATAAAGAGAACGTCGGCCGTTTTTCACCCTATTCAGCACTTGCGCTTTTCCCTGGAGCCTTGGACCTGCTCATCAATATGAAGACCAGGCCCAGGACGAATGCCGCGCAACCTCCGCCGAGGAAGAGGTAGGCCTCCTGCTTCGAGGACTGGACATCCACGGGCATCTGTTCTCCCGTTATCTGTTCGGCAACGCTGACAAGCTGGTCCACCACGGTCGGTTGGAGTCTTTGATACCCCAGGACAAGGCATGCGGCGCCCGCTACGACCAAAACACAACCCGCAAGCACGAATTCCACTCGAACCATAGTTGACCTCCTTTTGACGTCAGCTTTGGAGCCGACGCCGTCATTGAATGTTGAGGTAGTCGCCGCGAATCCACCCGACGGTTCCGTCCGCGGTGCGCACGTTGTACCAATTGTCGTTGGGTCCGGACAGAATGTGCACCGTTGCGCCAAGCCGCAGTTGCGTCATCACGTCGTGGGAGGTGGACGGTCCCGTGCGCACGTTGACCTTGTCGCCCGTAAGCACGGCGGTGCGAGGCGCCGCAGCCCCCCGTTTCAGTTCTACACGCCCGCTATCCTCTTCTTCGTCAGACCATGTTCCGGACAAGGTGTTCCCGTAGCCTCTGATTTCGAGCCTCAGAGTATCGAGGGCGTGATTCTTGCCGGGTTGGACGGGGGTCACGGATTTTCCCACCAGCACCAGGGTCGCGTCCTCAATCGTGCCCTCGAACAGCTCCGTCACGGACCAACCCTGCGCCTTGCCCTCCGCCGTCAAGCGGTCTTCCGCCGTCATACGAATGATGAGGTCGAAATTGCGGTAGGAACCACTGACATCTTGCCATGTGCCGCTCCAACTCCCCACAAGCTTCCGCGCCTGGTCCGGAGCACAGAGCGTGACAACACCGAGGTCCGTAGTTTCGCCGGGCTTGACCGCGACCAACCTTGAATAGGACAGCACCGTGCCTTTCTGGCGCACCTCGATACGCGTCTCGCGCGCGGGCAGGTCTTCGAGCACCAGCGGCGTGCGCCCTTTCTGTTCGCCGTCTACGTACACTTCGGCATCGGTGGGAGAGGAATCGAGCTTCACGGCTCCGATGAAGGAGATGGTCCCGGCATCCGCGACCGCACCGGACGCCACCGTGACCGTCTTCTCGAAGGGCACGCAACCATCTGCCACCACGCGGAGGCGGCGTTCGCCCACGTCCACATTGTTCAGCGCCAAGGGGGTGACTCCAGCCTCTTTGCCGTCGACGGTGACCTTGGCGCCTTCCGGATTCGAGGTTACGTGCAGCGCGCCCAGATTGGCGAGACTCACGCGACCAAGGTCCGTTGTCGTCCCCGGTTCGATAATCACGCGCCGCGCATATATGCCGATGTTTTCCGCGCGCACCACGACCAGCGCGGACTTTGCGGGAAGACCGGGAAGTTCGAGAGGGGTGACGCCGCGCGGCTCGTTGTCGATGAGCACTTCCGCGCCGGGCGGCTCCGAGTCTATCTTGAGCCCGCCCTTGAATGAGATCGTCCCCAAATCGAGTATTTGGTCCGGTGCTGGCGATGCCTCCGCCGTGAATGGCGTGCAACCTTCGGCAGTCACTTCAATGGTTGCCGGGATTGCGATCAACTGTTCCACCAGGCACGGCGTGGCGCCGGTGCGGACTTGGAAGGGATTGCGCACCGTGACGGCGGCGCCGGCAGGATCGGAATCCACGCGGAGACTTGCATAAATTGGCGTCATCTCGAAGGTGTACGCGTCCACCCCGCGCCCAAAGGTGACCCACACGGTCTGGTCCATTGCGTGAAAACCCTCTTTTTCGACGCGAATCCTGTACCGGCCGAAACGGAGGAGGGGGGTCTGCAAGTGCGCCGAGACGGACTCCGCAACCTGTCTGTCTCCCCGGGTGACAGTGACCTTCAGGGTTTCTGTCTTGAGGCGTTCCAGTGCGCTTGAGAGTGTTGTCGCGCCCGGCACGGTTTCGAGAGGCACGGCTACGCGGATATCAAGCATGGCCTGACCATAATGCAGGAATGCGAGTACGGCGCCGGCGCAGGCGGCCACTGCGATTGCCGCGGCGCTTGCCCGGAGCCACCTGCCGCGTTCCCGGCGGAGGGCTTCCTGAAGCGCTTTGAGCAGGCCGGCGTGTTCCGGCACGAGCACGAGACCGTCGCGGAGGACGGCTTTCGCGAGTCTGAAACGCCGCTTTGCGAGGAGGGGGCTTGCCTTTTCCAGAAAGGCGCTCGCCGTGCGTTCGCGCAGGTTGCCGCTTGGCGAATGGGGAAGCGCGGCGGCGTAACATCGTAGCGCCGTGTCGATGTCGCCGCCGGCGCGTTGGGCTTCCGCCACTGTTTCATAGCACCATGCGGCCACCAAAGCGTGGCGGCCGGCGAGTTTCGTGTTGGCGTCCAGCAACCGTTCCAGGTCCGGCCAGCGCGTGGCGGGAGGGGCGCCGGCGCGGATTCGCGCTGCGTTGAGGTAAAGGCGGGCAAGGACGTTTTCGTCCGCATCGATGGCTTCCTTATCGGCCAAAGCGCGCTCGAAACATTGCGCGATGCCGGCCCACGGTCCGTCGCCGTGTTGCAGCGCCGCATGATAGCGCGCAATGCCGCAATGGAGATTGGCGGCGCCATTTTCGGGAGCGAGACGCAGCGCGGCGGCGCATGCGCGTTCCTGTTCCTGTGAAAGGTGTTCCTGCGAACAACGCCTTCCCAGCCGGAGCCACTGCGCAACATCGTCGCAGGGAATGTCAAGGAGGTTCCGGATAATCTGTTCGGCCTCGTCGCGACGGCCCAGCTTGTCGAGTAACGCCAGCCGCTGCCAGAGCACTTCGGCATTGCCGGGCTGCAGCCTGGTCAGACGGGCCAGGGCATCGGCCGCCTCCGCTTCCCGTTTTCCCTGCAACAAGACGGTAATCAGCTGCTCCAAGGCATCCAGATTGCCCGGTTCGCTTTCAACGAGCAGAAGCCAATGGGTTGCGGCGTGGTCCCAGTCGCCGCCGGCTGCGTAGACCCCGGCCAGTTTGCGGCGGATGACGCTTTCGTCAGGGTTCAGGTCAATCGTCCCGCGTAGTTGGCTTATCGCCTCATCACGGTCTGAAATGGACAGCAGGAAGTCGACATACTCCAGCAGCAGGACGGTATTCCGCGGCTCTTGAGCGATGCGCCTCTCCAGCGTTTCCCGCCGCGCCATCGCGTGTGGCGTTGATGCCTTCTCATCGACAAGCCGTGCGCCGCACTGACGGCAGAAATTGCTCTCCGGTTGATAAGCGATTTTGCATCCGGGGCAGATCTTCACGCCGGTTCCCCTCCCAACGCGTTGCTCCTCAGTAATCCGCGCCAGTTTACGGTGCGTCAACCGCATGTTCAAGCAAGAATTCAGTGCCCGCCTGCGAAGTGACCGGGCGGAGAAAAGGGGGACCGCAACCGCGATTCGTCATGTGTCCCGGAGGCATGGTTAGAGAATGCCGAGCACGATTTCACGAAGGACGATGACGGCAATGAACAGGACGAGGGGCGAGAAGTCGATTTGCGCGTTTCCCGCCTGAAAGGCGCGCAAGCGGTCGCGGATAGGCTTCAAGAAGGGCTCGTAGAAGGGGTCGATACCGCGGCGGATGGCGTAGGCAACCGGGTGCTGCGCCCAGGAGGCCACCGCCAACGCGATGAGCCCCAGGAGATATACGTCACATACCCAGGAAATAATACGGTGAATCATGAATGCCTCAGTCCTGCATGGTGTCGCGCTGGTTTCCGTGTTTGCGGCACGGGCGCGCGCCCAGGGACCGCTACCGCAGTTCTTTTACCTTCAGATTGCGGAATTCGATCCGGAATCCCTCACCCTCGACTCCCACAAGACCCGACGGCGCGGCGCAGTCCTTCACTTCGCAGGTGACGGCTCCGTTGACCCACAGGGTCAATACGTTGCCGCGCGCGGTAATCTCGAGCGTATTCCATTCGCCCGCGTGCTTCACGCGTCCCTCCGTCACCTCCTCCGCGGTGGTGAAGAACCGCGGTGTCCCGTCCGGGTTGGGCGTTTCGCCGAAGAGATAGCCGCCGCTGGCATCGCCGATCTGAGCCTGATGCCAAATCGCCCCGTCTTTCGAATTGCGCACATATGCGCCGCTGTTGTATCCGGCGGTTCCCTCTACCTTGATATAACGGAACTCAACGTGAAATATGGCGTCGCCGAATTCGCGGTCGCACAGCAGCATGTCATGCCCGCCGTCGCCGTCACAGACCAGTATTGTGCCGGATTCCTCGACGTGCCATTGCTGCCTGCCGAGTTCGCCGCCGGGCGGAACCGGCACGCGCGACCAGCCTTTCAAATCCGCGGACGGCATGATGTCGAGCCAGCCTGCGGCATCCGTCTCCAGCGCACTCGGCACAGGTTCGGCGGCAGTCACGGTTTGCATCGCCGCGAGGGCCAGCACGAGGCGCACAAGACAGCGGTGACCGCGGCCCCGGATTGAAGTGATACTTGAAATAAGCATGCCTCACGGTAACCGGGCGGACGCCGTAAAATCAAACCGCGCTTCCTGCCTGACTGTGTTCTCGCATTCGGCGTATAATGCCCTCGTGCGTGCGCAAGAAGGCGGAGGCCCACCGGATGCTCTCGATTCTCGCTTCAGGTTTGCTGGTTTTCGCGGCCTTGGCCGCGGCTCAGGACGTCGCGCCGCCCGCGCAGGACGTGATTCGGTTGAAGCCCGGCCAGCGGCAGCTCTTTCTCGATGACAGGACTATCGAGGAAGTTCATCAATTGGTCCGGGTCATGCACCGGCCTGAGAAACGCGGCGCGGTCGTGCGGCCGGACATCCCGAGCGACGGCACATTGATGCAGACGCGTTGCGAGCCCGTCTGGGTCCCCGAGGACGGGGACTTCAAGCTGATCTACTACGCGTATGGCGGCGGCGCGTTGGGTACGGGCATGGCGATGGCTGTGTCGAAGGACGGGTTGCACTGGACCAAGCCGCGGCTGGGCCTAGTCGAGGTGCGGGGAACGACGGATAACAATTGGATAGCGATAGATTCAAGCGTAACCGCGCCGAACCGGGCTATCGACGGTGTGGTCTACGACCCGGACGACCCCGATCCATACCGGCGATTCAAGGCGCTGCTGGGCGCGATCAACCGGAGGCCCGCGATAAGCCCGGATTGCATCCATTGGGCCTTGACGGGCTCCGAGGAAATTCCTTCGAGCGACGAGTCCCATTTCCTGTATGACAGCGACCGGAGGCAATTCCACGCGATCGTCAAAACGAGCAACGCGTATGGCCGGGCATTTGCCATCGCGAGCAGCACCGGCTTCGAGCACTGGACGCCGAACCGGCCCCTGTTTGGCGCGGACGCCGTTGACCAGGAAATGGCGCCGGCCATCATCCGCCGCCGTATCGCCGACCCGCACATGCTGGGCCCTCTGTTTGTCGAGCCGGAACCGGGTACGGATGCGCCGCGGCCAGACGACGGCCCGCGCCAGCCGGTCTGGCGCGCCGAGGTGTACAACATCGCCGTGTTTCCCTATGAAGGCCTGTACATCGGCCTGCCGAGCATGTATTACCCCACTGGCACCTGCCTGCCGGAACGGAACAACACGGACGGGTTCCACGTGATCCAGCTGGCCATGAGCCGCGACCTCGAAAACTGGTCGCGGCTGGGAGAGCGCCAGCCCTTCATCGAGCCGTCCGGCATCGAGCATGGCCGCGTTGGCGTGTATGACCGCACGCAAATCCTTGCGGCCGGCCGGCCCATTGTTCGCGAGGACGAACTCTGGTTCTATTACAGCGGCCTCAAATGGCGCGACCCCATTTATGAGCGCAACGCGGACGGCACGCCGCGCGATCCCGCTACGCTCACGCAGGAAGACCGTGCGGATTTGGAGGATGGCTGGGGCGCGATATGCCTGGCGGTATTGCGGCGGGACGGGTTCTTGTCTATGGACGCCGCCGGAGACGGCTACCTCCTCACCAAGCCGCTGCAAGTGACAGGAGACCGCCTGTTCTTGAATGTCTCCGCGTCCGCGGGGGGAGCGCAGGTGGAGATTATGGCGGCGGATGGGGAACCCATACCCGGCTTTACGCGCGAAGAGGCCGACCCGGTGACGGTAGACAGCGTGCGATTGCCGGTGTCCTGGCGGGGCCGCGCATCCATAGCCGCACTGGCGGGAAGGCCGGTACGTCTCATGATTCACTTGGAATCCGCGCAGTTGTATGCATTCTGGACGGAGGAGGGGACGTGAATGGGGATGGATGGCGGTGGTTTCGCTCGACCCCGGACGAATTTGAATAAGAAGACGCCGCGCTTGCGCTACACTGTCCGCGCGCGGCCGCGCCGGGATGCATAGGAGCAAAGAACGGTGAATCCAAGAGAAGTGTTACTGGTGAATCCGAATTTCATGACGCCGCCGGTGGCGCCGCTCGGGCTCGAGTACACGGCGGACGCGTTGGAACGCGCGGGGTTCGCGCCCGTCCTTCGCGACCTGACGTTTGCGGAGGACTGGCGCAAAGAACTGGGGGACGCGCTTGAAGCGTCCGCGTACGGCGCGGCGCTGGTTTCCGTGCGGAACATCGATGACGCCTTCTTCGCAAGCCGGGACTTCGTCCTCGCCCGGACGCGGGAGGTCGTGGCGTGGATCAAGGCCCGCAGCGGTACGCCCGTGATTCTGGGGGGCGTGGGTTTTTCGACGGCGCCTTGCGAAGTGCTTGTATTCACGGGCGCGGACTACGGAATTATCGGCGACGGCGAGGAGGGTGCGCCCGTGCTGTTGCGCGCGCTGAGCAGTGGGGGGGAAGTGGCGTCCGTACCAGGCATCGTGTCATGCGATAGCCGGGGCAAGGCGCGCGCTTCCGGTTTTGCGCAGGCGGACCTGGGGGCGCTGGGCGCGCCGCGCAGAGGATTCGTAGACAACCGGCGCTATTTTCGGGAAGGCGGCCAGGCGGGCATCGAGACCAAGCGCGGCTGCGGGATGTCGTGCGCGTACTGTGTGGAACCGCATGCAAAAGGCCGCGCGCTGCGCCTGCGCAGGCCCGAGCATGTAGTGGAAGAGGTCAAGGACTTGCTGGAGCAGGGGATTGACGTATTCCACCTTTGCGACAGCGAATTCAACCTGCCGCGCGGGCACGCGCTGGCGGTGTGCGAGGCGCTGCACGCGAGCGGGGTACACCACCGCATTCGCTGGTATACCTACGCCTATCCCGCGCCGTTCGACGGCGAACTGGCGCGGGTCATGGCGCAAGCGGGCTGTGTTGGCATCAATTTCGGCGTGGACCACCTGGATGCGCAGATGTTGCGGCGGCTTGGAAGACACTACACGGCGGACGACGTGCGGCGGACGCTCGAGGCCTGCCGCAATGCGGGCATTACGGTCATGTGCGACATGCTGTTCGGCGCGCCTGGCGAGACGCGCGAAACGCTCGCTCGCGCGATCGCGCTCATGCAGGGCATGGCGCCGGAACGAGTGGGCTTGTCCTGCGGTGTGCGGGTGTATCCGCGCACGCCCCTGGCGCGCATGGTGCGCGAGATGGGACCGCTGCGCGACAATCCGCACCTGCATGGCGAAACGGAGGAGAATGAGGATTTCTTGCGCCCGGTCTTTTACGTCGACGGCGGCATCGGGCTTGAGATTCATGACTATGTGGACACGCTCGTCTCGGGCGACACGCGGTTCTTGCACGCGAACCCGAACCGCAGGGAAGCGAACTACAATTACAACGACAACGCGGTGCTCGTGGAAGCGATACGGGCGGGGGAACGGGGCGCATATTGGGACATCCTGCGGCGCATCAGCCGTTAACCGTACGGACAGGAAGGAACAGTGCCATGACGACACCAGGCCCGAAGCCGGATGCAGCCGGGGCGCTGCAAACGCTGGGGGAAGGGAATCGCCGCTTCGCGGCGGGTCAAACGGCGCATCCGCGCGGCGACGCGGCCCGCCGCGCGCTCGCGGCGGCGTCGCAGCAGTCTGACTACGCCTACGCGACGGTGCTGAGTTGCAGCGATTCGCGCGTACCGGTGGAATGGGTCTTCGACGCGGGGATTATGGACCTGTTCGTGGTGCGCGTCGCGGGCAACGTGTGCAATACGGACGAGATCGGTTGCATCGAGTACGGCCTCGCGCACGTCAGGACGCCTGTGCTCGTGGTGATGGGGCACACGCAATGCGGCGCCGTTACCGCGGTCACACGCGCGCTCCAGGGACATGGGCATCCGCTGGAACGCAATATCCCGCCGCTCGTGAAGAGCATCGAACCGGCCGTGCGGCGTGCCTTGGAACAGGGCGCGGCGGAAGACGACGCGGCGCTGTTGCGCCTGGCGGTCGAAGAGAACATCTGGCAGGCTATCGAGAACCTGTTTTTGGCCAGCCCGCGCACGCGCGAACTTGCACGCGCGGGACAGGCGCGTGTCGTGGGCGCGGTCTACGAACTCGAGACCGGGCTGGTGCAGTGGCTGGATGAACGGCGCGTGCGCAGCCTGCTCGAGGCCGCTGAATGCAGCCCGGCGCGGGCCCGGGACCCGTTCGCGCGGGATTGACGGTTTCCGCGGAAATCGGGGCGAGGCGTGCCTCGCCCCTGCAATAGGCATGAATCAAGTCTTGGGATCGTTAGAAGAAGCGCTCATCGACTATCTGTTCGGTGCGCGCGAATACTTCCGCGGGCGGACCTTCGGCGGAGATATTAATCAGCAGGCCCTGATTGTCGTAGTGGGCCGCAAGCGGCGCGGTGCTGTCTTCGTAGGCCTGGAGACGCACGCGAATCGCGTCCGGCTGGTCGTCGTCGCGCTGGTACAATTCGCCGCCGCACTTGTCGCAGACGCCCCCGGTTTTCGGCGGGTTGAAAATAACGTGCGCAGTGGCCTTGCACGCCTTGCAGGTGCGGCGCCCGCTCAGGCGCTTCACCACTTCGTCGATATCGAGCGTATAGTTGAGCACGCCGTCGAGTTGTACGTTCAGTTCGCGCAGCATCTCTTCGAGCGCCTTGGCCTGGTCCACGGTGCGCGGGAATCCGTCCAGCAGGAAGCCATAGTCGCAGGTGAGGCAGTCAAAGCGCTCGCGGACAATCTGGACTACCGTCTCGTCGGAAACGAGCTTGCCCTGCTTCATGCGCTCCACGGCCTGGCGCATCGTTTCAGTCATGGCTTCGGGGCTCGTGTTCTTTGCCGCGCGGAACACGTCGCCGGTGGACAGCTGACAACAGCCATATTTCTTGGTGAGGTATTCCGCTTGGGTGCCCTTGCCCACGCCGGGCGCGCCGAGCAGGACCATGTGCAGCGCGCGCCTTGGTGGCGCGTCGGTCCGGTTGCAGCACGCGTCTTTCCCATGCAGCCATTTCGCACGTTCGCCTTGTACTACCACTGTTCCTCTCCCGTAAGGTTGTCTTGAAAACTGGCTCCCTGACGCGAGAACCGTTCCGCTTTTTCCTCCCGGGGCGGTCTCCGCACGAGGTCGTGAAGGACCCGCTGCGCCCCGCCTTTCTCACTGTCGCAAGCGGACGGAGTATAGCACAGCCATTGGAGGTACGGAAACGTGCGCACGGCCGCGTTCAGATGCTATGTTCCTATCTTTACGCTGGGCGATGACCGATTCGGAAATCGCGGAAGCTACGTTGTGGGAGGGGTATGATATGCGTTTGGCCATGGCCTGCATCCTGCTGCCTGTCTGGATGGTTCCGGCGGGTGCGTCCGGCTGGTGGGACTCTGCGTGGTCTTGGCGGCAGCGGGTTTCCATCGATGCGTCCATCCTCGCGCATGACCTGGAGCAATTCCCGGTCAGCCTGTTTCTGGAGAATCCTGAGTTGGTGGCGCATGCCGCGAAAGCGGACGGCTCGGACGTGCGCGCAGTCTCCCAGGATGGCCATGTGCTGCCGCTCGAGATCGTCCGGTGGCAGCCCGAAATGGCGGAATTGCACGTGCGCGTACCGCGTATCGTGGCGGGGCAGGCGGGTCAGTACGTGGATTTGTATTGCGGGAATCCCGCGGCGGAGCGCGAGCCGTCCGTTGTTTTCGCCGGGGCGGGCTACCGCGCGGTCCTGCATCTGGCCGGGGACACGCAGGATGCGTGTGCGGGCGCGCCCACGGTCGTGCCCGAAGGCAATATCGCGTTGGGCGAGGCGGCGCGGTTCCCGGGCGACGCCCCCGCCTTCTTGCGAATGGACCCGCAACTGCTGGAAGGTGTCGGCGGAACCATCGCGCTTGGTGTGCGTTTCCGCATGCAATCCGGCCCGGCGCTGCAAACCTTGGTTTCCGGAGTGAAACAGGAGAACGGCGAGGACTGGTTCAATTTCGGGCTGAAAGAGCCCGCAACCGTCCACACAAACGCGACAAGCCGGAAACAACAGGCGCCGGAACTGAATCCCGTGGGTATCCGCCCGGACGAGTGGCACGGCGCCGTGGTGTGTTATGACGCGCGTGACCGCACGCGGACCATCTGCATTGATGGCGTGGTTCTGCAATCCGACAGCGCCTTGCCGGGGCCGCTGGAAGTGAATGAAGTGCGGATTGGCCGCGGCGTGCTGCATTTCGAGCCGTGGCAATTTCACGGCGACATGGACGAGTTCCGGTTCAGCGCCGAGGCGCGCTCCCGCGATTGGCTCCGCGCGGAAGCCGCCTGTCTGGGCGGAAAAGGCGATTTCGCCGTCGTGGGCCCCTGCCTGCGGCCAGGCGAGCCCGCGCCGCCCCCTGGAGCATTCGATTTGCTTGCGCCGGACGATGGCGGCGAATGGCGCAAGCGTGGGCCGGTGGAGTTGCACTGGCGCCCGTCGCCCGGCGCGGAACGCTACACGGTGCTGCTTCATCATACGCTTACGGACGAGCAGCCCGTGTCCAGTTTTGACGCGGCAGCCGCAACGCGGTTCGCCCTGGACGCCGCCCCGTTGTCGGGCCAGACGGTGTACTGGACCGTGCGCGCGGAGAATGCCTCCGGCAATCAAGGCGCCGCGGCGCGCCGTAGGCTCACATTCTACAATTGGAGTACTTCCGTGTCTGAAATGCCCAAAAACGCCGTTGCCCCGGTGTTGCAGCCTGCGGAAGGCGCACTATTTGACTTGGAGGGCTACCTGCGAGGGCGGATCGACCGCGTGATTCAGCGATTCTTCAGGGACGTGCCGGAGTCGAGTCCCGCGATCTTGCAGGTATTGCGTGACCGGGACCGCACGCCTGTGCGCGAACCGCTGGTTCCGTGGGCGGGCGAGTTCGCGGGAAAATACCTTACCGCCGCGCAATTGACCTGGCGGCTAACGCATGACGAGGGACTGAAGGAGACCATCGATGCGTTCGTGCGCGACCTGATCGCATGCCAGCAGCCGTCCGGCTACCTCGGACCATTCCCGGAGGCGTCCCGGCTGACCGGCGGCAACTGGGACGTCTGGGGCCATTATCACTGCATGCTCGGGCTGATGCTTTACTATGAAGATACCGGTTTCGAAGCTGCGCTCGACACGTGCCGAAAAGCCGCGGACCTCCTCTTCGAGACTTTTGGCCGCGGAGGGCCGACGCTGACCTGCGACGGCTCCGGCGGCGAGATGAACATGGCCGTCTGTCATGCGCTCGTGCTGCTGTACAAGAAGACCGGCGTCGCGCGCTATCTCGACCTCGCGAAGTACATCGTGCACGAAGCGTGGAACGAGGAAGGCGCGGGACACTATCTCGAATGCGCGCTGGCCGGGAAACCGGTCGTCGAGATGCCGCGCCACCGCTGGGAATCCATCCACGACTGGCAGGCGCTTGCGGAACTCTACTGGCTCACCGGCGACGAGCAATACAGGAACGCATTCATGCACCTCTGGCGCGACGGCCTGCGCGGTGACCGGCACAACACCGGCGGCGTCACCTCGGGCGAGGGCTTCCAGGGAACGCCGTATCACGACGGCGCCATCGAAACCTGTTGCACCGTGGCGTGGATTGCGTTTTCGATTGACATGCTGCGCATGACCGGCGATTCGCGCGTCGCGGACGAAATCGAGTGGAGCACGCTCAACAGCGCGCTCGGCGCAATCCCGTACAGTGGCCGCGTGTGCGCCTACAACGTGCCCATGGACGGCACGCGCACGTTCGGCGTTGAACTGCCCTGGCAATCGCCCAAGGGAGGGCCCGACCTGAACTGTTGCAGCGTCAACGCGAATCGTCCCCTTGGCATGATTGCCCAGTGGGCGCTGATGCAGGACGCGGACGGGTTGCTGCTCAATTTCTACGGGCCTGGGCGCTATGAAGCCGGACTTCCAGGCGGAAACAAGGTCACGCTGCGGCAGGTCACGGAATACCCCGTCAATCCCGCGGTGCGCATCGAGATAACGACTGCCAATGCCGAGGAATTCAGCCTGAGACTGCGCATTCCATCGTGGTCGGGGAAGACCGCCGCGAGCATCAATGGCGAGGCTATTCCCGCGCCGTGTCCGGGCAGTTATCTTCGTCTCCGGCGCGAGTGGCATACAGGCGACATTGTCGAAATCTCGTTCGACTTCACGCCGCGCTTCTGGACAGGCGCGGAATCGCGCGCGGGCAAAGTGTCGCTCTATCGCGGGCCGCTGCTGCTCGCCTACGACGCGCGGTATAACACGCTCGAACCGAATGCGCTGCCGGCGCTCGACTGGCAGGCCGTGGCTATTGAACCTGCGGCTTGGCGCGAACCCATTGAGCCGTGGTTCCTCGCGACCGTCCGCGACGCGGCAGGCAATGCGTACGCCGTGTGCGACCTCTCGAGCGCGGGGCAGACCGGCAACCATTACCGCTCCTGGCTGCCCGCGAAGGACACTGCGTCGTTTGGCGCGGCGGGGCATGTCGGCGAACCGCGCGTGGAACTGCTGTCCCTGGCGAGAATCTGGGATGCAGCCCCCCACAACGCGTTCACGGACCTGACCCGCTTTCAGGACAAGTGGTACTGCTCGTTTCGCGAATCCGAAGGGCACGTCGGCGGCGATGGCAAGACGCGCATACTCGTCTCGGCAGACGGTGAGACCTGGCGGAGCGCCACGCTGCTCGAAGAAGCCGGCATCGACCTGCGCGACCCGAAACTCTGCGTCA
>JAGMZX010000019.1:38185-57858 GCA_018005585.1 Candidatus Hydrogenedentota bacterium
TCCGAAGGGCACGTCGGCGGCGATGGCAAGACGCGCATACTCGTCTCGGCAGACGGTGAGACCTGGCGGAGCGCCACGCTGCTCGAAGAAGCCGGCATCGACCTGCGCGACCCGAAACTCTGCGTCACGCCCGACGGGCGCCTCATGTGTGTGATGGGCGGGTCGGTCTATCGCGGCAAGGACTTCTTGGGCCGTCAGCCGCGCGTTTCCTTTTCGGCGGACGGCCTTGACTGGAGCGCGCCCGAGCGCATCCTGGAAGAAGGCGATTGGCTCTGGCGCGTAACCTGGCACAAGAACCGCGCGTACGGTATCACCTACAAGCTCTTCGAGAAGAACCAGCCGGAACGCATCCTCGAACTGATGACCAGCGAGGATGGCATCCGTTTTGAGCGCATCGCGTTCCTGAATGTGCCGGACAAGCCGAACGAGACGACACTCCGGTTTCTTGACGATGACCGGATGGTTGCGCTGGTCCGCCGCGAAGGTGGCGACACCGCCGGCTGGATTGGCGTGAGCGCGCCGCCGTATACACAATGGGACTGGAAACAGACGGCGTACCGGCTTGGGGGCCCGAACTTTATCCAGACGCCGGACGGCCGTTTCTGGGCGGGCACGCGCTACTACGGCAAGGAAACGGGCATGGTGCTGTGCCGAATGACGCTCGACGGGCTCGAACCGGCGCTGCTCCTGCCGAGCGGCGGCGATTGCAGCTATCCCGGCATGGTGTGGCACGACGGCCTGCTCTGGATGAGCTATTACGCTTCACACGAGGGCAAGTCGGCGATATACTTGGCGAAGATGCGCCTGCCATAGCGGAAACGTGGGAGACACGCAATGTTCAAAGCACGCACGTTCTTCTTTTTAGCCGCGGCTGTGTTGGTTACGGTGATTGCGATGGCGGAGGAGACGCCCGTCTACCCGGACGAGCCCTCCGGCGCCTATCTGCGCGACTGGCTTGTGTGCGGGCCAATACCCACAGGCGGCCCGCAGCCGCAGGCTGGCGAGGTGTTCCATCTGGCAGGGTTCCAGACCGATTACCTGGCCGCGGCGGGCGGCGAGGCGGCGGCCACACCGAAGTCCGGCGACAAAGTCGCCTTTGACGGCGGTGAGGCGCTGTGGAAGGGGTGGCGTTCCGGCGAGGATTGCGTCCAATTGGACCAGGCGCTGGGCAACAGCGAGAATGTCCTGGGTTATGCCTACGCCGAGATTACCTCCGCGAAGACGCATGCGGTGGCGTGCGCGCTTGGTACGAATGACGGCGGGCGCATGTGGGTCAACGACGAATGCGTGTGGGATTCTCCCGCGCCGCGGGGGCTGCGGGCGGACGACGAGATTGTGCCGGTCTTGCTGCGCGAGGGCCGGAACCGCGTCCTGTTGAAAATTGAGGAACGCGGCAATCTCTGGGGATTCTGCTGCCGGTTCCTGCCGCTGAGCGCCGATTTGCTGGACAAGCGGTTCCGCATCTTCCGCGTAACGATGGAGGAGGGCGGTGCGCCGGCGCTCGAGTTCCAGCGCGGCGAGGCCTTGGCAAAGGCGCTCCTTGAGCGCGCCCGCTTGCGGGTCAGCCCGGCGAACGCGCCCGCGGAGACGGTCTGGGAGGGCGACTGGTCCGGCCGGTACAAGATGTCCCTGCCGGTTGACGCCGCGGCCTACGGCGCATATGTCCTGCACATCGATGCGACGCTGGCTGGCGGATTGCAGCACTCCATGGAAATGCCCTTTACGGCGGGGGTGCCCGTGGAATACACGCTTTTTGAGAAAGGACAGAGCAACTACGCGATTGTCGTGGGCGTGGACGCGTCGCCATCGGAACAATGGGCGGCACAGGAACTCCGGCATTGGTTGCGCGAGGTGAGCGGCGCGGAGTTGCCCATGCGCGACGACGCGGGGCCGCTTGCGGGACCTGCGATTGTCGTCGGTTTCAACCGCGTCTCAGCGCAACTGCCCGGCGCCGATATGACGCCGCCCGCCGATGGCGACGAGTCGTTCCTATATCGCAACGCGGGTGAAAACATCGTGATCGCCGGCGGAAAACAGCGCGGCACGATGTACGGCGTGATGACGTTCCTCGAGCGGGAACTGGGCGTGCGCTGGTATACGCCGCGCGTGACCGTCGCGCCGAAGAAGGACAGCTGCCGCTTCCGTATCCTGCGCCACCGCGAGAAGCCGGGCATTCGCGTGCGCAATGACTTCTACTTCGAAGCCTTCGATCCCATGTGGGCCGCGCATAATAAGGTCAACGGCGCCATGAGCTATCGCGAACAACCGGGCGGTGTCGAATGTTACTGGTCGGTACACACCTTTTTCCCGCTCATGCCCCCACAGGAGTTCTATGCGGAACACCCCGAATACTACAGCCTGGTCGACGGCCAGCGCGTGGCCGACCGGGCGCAACTGTGCCTTACGAATCCTGATGTGTTGCGCATCCTCACCGGACGCCTGCTCGACGTCATACGAAAGAATCCCCAGTATCTGATCTATTCCGTTTCGCAGAACGACTGGGCGAATCCGTGCCAGTGCGAAAGCTGCCAGGCAATTGCCCGGCGCGAGGAGAGCGAATCGGGGCCCGTGGTCTGGTTCGTAAACCAGGTGGCCGAGGCGGTGGAAAAGGAATTCCCAGACAAATTCGTGGGGACGCTTGCGTATCAATACACGCGCAAACCTCCAAAAACAATTGAACCAAGACAAAACGTTGTCATCCGCCTATGCAGCATTGAATGTTGTTTCGCCCACGATTTCAACTCCTGTCCGGAGAACGGCTCGTTCATCACTGACTTGCGCGGCTGGGCCGCCATTGCCCCGCACATGTACATCTGGGACTATGTCGTCAATTTCAGCCACTACACGATGCCGTATCCCAATTTCCGGGTGCTCCAGCCGAATATCCAAACCTTCCGCGACAACAACGCCATCGGGATCATGGAACAGGCGGCGTATCAGAGCCGGGGAGGCGAATGCGCGGAATTGCGCGCGTACCTGATTGCCAAGCTGCTCTGGGACCCCGAGTGCGACGTGAATGCCGTGATTGATGATTTCATGTACGGGTACTACGGGCGGTCCGGTCAGTATGTCCGGCAGTATTTCGATGCGTTGCACAACCGGCTGACGCCGAATACGCACATTCATCTTGGGCTGCGTCCGGACGACCCCCTCTTCAGCGATGAATTCGTGCGCGAATCGGAGGCGCTCTTCGACCGCGCTGAGACAGTGGCGGACACGGAGGAAATCCGGCAACGGGTGGAGATGGCGCGCCTGCCGGTCATGTATCTGAAGTGCAAACGCGCACCGGTACAGGCGCGGATTGACGGCACCTACGCGCGATTCTGCGAGATTGTGGCGCGCGAGGGGGTGACGCTCTATGCCGAGGCGGGCCAGGCCCACAAGGAGGCGTTTCACCAGGAGGTGGAGAACGCCCGGTGAGCGCGAACCGGCCCGAGGTTTGTATTCTGGCTGCGGACATCGCTATCTTGGAGATGCGGGATGTCGGGGTCTGAGAAAGTGGTTGGCATGGTGGTCGTCAAGCTGTTTTACGGGAGTTCCACGGGCAACACGCGCCACGTGGCGTACCTGATTAAGACGGTTCTGGGCAACCTCATCCAGGAAGTCCGGGATATCGCCGAATCCTCGCCGGAAGACCTGCGCAGTGCGGATTTGCTTATCCTTGGCGTCTCGACCTGGGAACAGGGCGGATTACAGCGTGACTGGGCGGACTTCCTCCCTCATTTCGAGGAAATTGACCTCCATGGGAAGAAGGTGGCGCTGTTCGGGCTGGGCGACGCGCATGCGTTCTCCGGGCTCTTCGTGCATGCGCTTCGGACGCTTCACGACAAAGTGAAAGAACGCGGGGCGGAGGTGATCGGAGCATGGCCGACGGACGGATATTCGTTCGAATACTCGGCCGCGGCGGACAAGGGGTACTTTGCCGGCCTCGTCATCGACGAGGACAATCAGAGCGACATGACCGTCAAGCGTGTTGCGGACTGGGCGGCGCTGATCAAGCCGCACATAACGGGAAAGCAACACAGGGACGACGAAACGTTCGGTTGACAGGAAGAGCAAGCCCCCGACGTTCCCATGGCTATTGACTTCGGGGGCGCAGTCGTTTCTTGGGTCAACGCTTACTCGATGTAAGCGTTCAGGATGTTTTCGAGCATTTCCTGACGGCCGGAGGCGGTCTTGGGCTCGCCGCGCTTGAGGGTATAGGCCTCGCAGGTTTCGAACGTTGCCCCGCCCTTCTCGATGTCCGCGCCGATGCCCTTGTTCCAGCCGGCGTACCGCTGCGCGATGAATTTCTCGAACGGCTTGTCCTTGAGCAGCTTCGCGGCGGCCTTCAGTCCGCGCGCGAAAGCGTCCATCGCCCCCACATGAGCGTGGAACAAGTCCGCCGGGTCCGTGGATTGACGGCGCAGCTTGGCATCGAAATTCAGGCCGCCCGTCGTGAACCCGCCGCCCTTGAGGATGTAGTACATGGCCAGCGCCGTGTCGTAGATGTTCGTCGGGAACTGGTCCGTGTCCCAACCGAGTAATTCATCGCCGCGATTCGCATCGACCGAGCCCAGGATGCCGTTCGCCACGCAGAACGCCAGTTCGTGGATAAACGAATGCCCCGCCAGTGTCGCGTGGTTCGCCTCGATGTTCAGCTTGAATGAATCCACCAGCCCATACCGCTGCAAAAACGCGAAACAACTGCCCGCATCGAAATCGTATTGGTGTTTCGTTGGTTCTTTCGGCTTGGGCTCGATGTAGAACTGACCCTTGAACTTGATCTGCTTCTTGTAATCCACGGCCATGTTCAGGAACAAGCCCAGATGATCGAGTTCGCGCTTCAGGTCCGTATTCAACAGCGTGTCGTACCCTTCGCGGCCGCCCCAGAATACGTAGCCCGCGCCGTCAAGCTGCTTCGTAATCTCGAGCGCTTTCTTCACCTTGGTGGCGGCATAGGCGAACACGTCGGGCGAGGGGTTGGTCGCGGCGCCCGCCATGAACCGCGGATGCGAGAACAGGTTGCAGGTGCCCCAAAGCAGACGCACGCCGGTGTCGTCCTGCAGCGCTTCAGCCAATTTCACGATCTTGTCAAGACGCTTGTTCGTCTCCGCGAGAGTATCCGCTTCCGGCGCGATGTCCGTGTCGTGAAAACACCAGAAACCGGCGCCCAGCTTCGTGAAGAACTCGAAGGCGGCGTGCATCGTCTGCTCGGCAACCGTCATCGGGTCGCTGCCGCGGTTGTACGCGCGCAGCATGGTCGATCCGCCGAACATATCGCCGCCGAGGCCCTTGAACGTGTGCCAATAGCACACCGCGAAACGCAGGTGCTCGGCCATCGTCTTGCCCAGCACCTTTTCTTTAGGGTTGTAATGTTTGAACGCGAGCGGGTTCCTGGAATCCGGGCCTTCGTATTTGACTGCCTTTACTTCAGGGAAATACTCGGGCATGAAAGGTACTCCTTCGCGGAAGCGCGGTTAACTCAACGGCCGGATGCGGATATTCCGATAATCGAGCCGCGACCCGTGATTCTGTAGACCGATGAACCCGCTGGTGCGTTTCAAGCCCGGATGGTCGGCCAGTTTGTCCATGTGCTCGCTCAGGTCGCCTTCAACGATGGCGCAGCCATTCAGCCAGACGCTGACCTGCATGCCCTCGCAACGGATACGCATCTTCTGCCAGGTATTCGCGGGCAGCGTGACGCGGCGCGACGGCGCGATGGTGGCGTAGACGCTGCCGCAATACTGCCACGGCTTCAGTTCGGTGTACTCGGAGCCGTAGTCGTCGAGCACCTGGACCTCGCTGCCTTCGAAGGCGGGGTTGCCGTCGCGCGGCGCGCGGATGAACACGCCGCTGTTTCCGTTTTCGGGCACGCGAAACTCAAGCTCCAATTCGAAATCGCTGAACTCTTCCGTGGTGGAGAGCCAGCCGCAGCCTTCCGCGCCGTCCGTGTACAACTGGCCGTCTTCGACCTTCCAGCAGGGGTGGTCGCCACCGACCTGTTCCCAGCCGGTCAGGTCACGCCCGTTGAACAGGTCGCGCCAGCCTTCACCCCGCGGGATTTCGCGGATGAACACGTTCTTGAACCAGAGCGGGGCATTATGGTGCTGCAGCTCAATCTGCCCGCTCGGGTAGATGGGCTTGCCGCGGTCCCAGTAGTTCTCCATCACCACGTTGTCCACGACGAGCCGGCCGTTCAGGTATACGGTGACGCGCTCCCCAATCATGATGACGCGGAACCGGTTCCACTCGCCGATGGGCCGGTCCGCGCACACAAGCGGGTCTTTGGGGTTCTGCTCATTGTTGTACAGGCCGCCGGAGCCCTGGGGCCACCGGGCCGGGTCCCAAATCTGCACCTGTGGCGATCCGCGCAAGTAGATGCCGCTGTCGCCTTCGGGGCCGATCTTCCAGTCCACGAGCATTTCAAAATCTTCGTAGTCGCGCGCCGTGCACAGGCTGTTGCCCTCGCCGTCGTAGGCGAGCGCGCCGTCCACAACCTTCCAGTGATCGCGCATCTGCTGGTCCGCCGTTGCCTGCGCTGCGGCCAGATCCTCCGGCGGCATCTGCGCGCGCTTTTCCGGGTCTTCCACGAGGCCTTTCCAGCCGGTCAGGTCCACGCCGTTGAAGAGCTGCACGAAGCCCTTGGGCGGCGTATTGTCGGGTGCGCCGAGCAATTCGGCGAGCGTGGGTTCGATGGCGCGCGCCCAGCGCCAGTAGCCTTCCTCGCTCAGATGCAGCAGGTCCGGCATGATGTCCTTCGTCAATTCGCCCTGGTCCGTCAGGAACCAGCCGCCGATGTCGAGGAAGTGAACCATTTGCCCGTCGGCCAGCCCAGCCAGCGTCGCGTTTGCCTGCGCGAGCTTGTCGCGGATTTCCTGGGGCCGGTCCCCGCGCGGGAAGATGGCCAGCAGCAGGACCTTGGTGTCCGGCAGGGTCGTGCGCAGTTTCTCGACGATGGCCGTTACGCCATCCGCAATCTCGGGCGCCGAACTCTGCTCCCAGTTGTTCGTGCCGATCATGATTACCGCCGCCTTCGGTGCAATACCCGCGATGTTTCCGTTGTCGAGCCGCCAGAGCACGTGTTGCGTGCGGTCGCCGCTGATACCGAGATTCACGGCGTTGCGGTCGCCGTAGTACGCGTCCCACACGGGCTGGCCCGCGCCTTCCCAGCCTTGCGTGATTGAGTCGCCGATGAAGATGAGGTCCACATTGCCTTGCCTCACGCGCTCATTCATCGACTCGAACCGCTTTGTCCACCAGTCGTCCGTGCGCGGCTCCGGCGATACGGCCGGGTGCGCGCCAAGCTGCACGGCAGCCCGGGCGGATGGCATGGCAACGAATACCGAGACCAGAAAGAACGCAAGCAGAATGACATAGAGACTCGAACGTAATGTGCGCCGCATGGTCCTACTCCCTGTCTTTTGATTACCATCCCCAACTTCCGAGGTAACGGAAGGCGCAAGTGTACCCGATCGCACGTTCAAAGCTCACCTTTTCGGCGGGAGCGGCAATCTGCTCAAGGACATGCGCCTGCCACGCCAGTGAAAGGACTGCCGGGCGGGATTGCGCAGGTTGCGTCGCCGTTGTCAGCGTCTGTGATGCCTGCCGGCGCGGCCAGACCATCGGCGAGGAGATACACCTTCGTGCGCTGTTTTGCTCCTGTTGCGAGGCAAGGGACCAGAAGCAAAAGGGAAGGGAGGGCAAACGACCGCAATTCGACGGGGGGGCGTCAAATCACTCGCGCGTCATTAATATCGGGGCTCTGTCGGCGCTATGCCCGAATGAGAGCGGAATACAGTCAGCGGATTTGCAGTTCCGCGGGCCGTGCGGGGGCCTCGCCGACCATACGGTCGTCGATGGTGCTGAAGAGGTCGGAGATATTGCTGATGGTTGTTACGTCCTGGCGATTTCCGCCGCCGAAGCCGCCATAACCACCGCCGAACCCGGCCGGCCCGGCGAATCCGCCGCCATAGCCTGGTCCCGCGCCGGCGCCTCCCGCGTAAGCGCCGTACCCGCCCCCGTATCCGCCGCCGTATCTGCCGCCGTACCCATAGTCCTGCCCGCCGCCGTATATGCCCTGATGGCGCAGGATAATCTTGGGCAATGTGCCCGAAAAGCCCGGATTCAGGGCAAAACCGTGCGTCTGGACGGCGCGCCCGGATTCGCGGCGCAGCCTTTCCGGAGTGGAAATGTACAAATGATTGCCCGCGGCGCGATAATCCAGGTTCCGCTGCCGCAACACGGCTCGCAACGCCTCGCCGAGGGGAATGTTGTGCAAGGAGGAATGGCCCGCTGTAAAGTCCGTGGCATACGCGGGGTCTACAGGCGTTTCGGCAGCGTCTTGCGTGGTGGCCCGGCCCGATGCGCGGAGAGTCTTGATGACGGGCTCATCGGATGCGGGCGCAACGGGGCCCGGTTCCGCCGCGGGATGCGAGGGCTCTTCCCACGCCGGCGGAAGCAGGGCTGGATTTGCTTCCTGACGGGCCTCTTTCCACCGGCGGCGCAGTGCTTCCCGCGCCGCACTGTCCGGGGAGAAGGTAATATCCGCCGGGGCGATGCCGGCCTTGCGTGCATTAAGCACCTCGCCGGTGTCCGGAAGCAGGACGTAGTACATGGAAGCGCCTTCCTCAATGAAGACGTTCCCGTGGGCGACGCCGTTGAGAACGATACTGTCGGCGAACGCGGCCAAGGCCGTCAAGTTAGCCGCGGCGAACAACGCAAAACAACGCATTCTTGTCCTCCCTACGCAGTTGCGCCTCTACGGGGCACACGCTATTATCTGAAACACATGCGCGCATGCGCCTTATTCAAGGATACGACGGTGGGTGAATTTCGTCAAGTCATCAAGGATGTGCTCCGCAACGTCGAGACAGTCATCCTCGACAAGACGGAGGTCGTAAAGGCAGCCATTTCTGCGTTCCTGGCGGGCGGCCATGTCCTGCTCGAAGACGTCCCCGGCGTGGCGAAAACCATGCTCGTGCGGGCGCTGGCCGTTTCGAGCGGCTGCTCCTTCACGCGCATCCAATGCACACCGGACCTTCTTCCCACGGACGTGACCGGCGTGTCGGTCTTTAACCCGGACACCCGGCAATTCGAGTTCCGGAAAGGCCCCATTTTCACGCAGGTGGTCGTGGCGGACGAAATCAACCGCGCTACGCCGCGCACGCAGTCGGCCCTGCTCGAAGCCATGGCCGAAGGACAAGTGTCCGTCGATGGCCGGACGTACAAGCTCCAGGCGCCGTTCACCGTATTCGCGACGCAAAACCCGGTCGAGCATGAGGGCACGTTTCCGCTGCCCGAAGCCCAACTCGACCGCTTCATGATGCGCCTTTCCATCGGCTATCCGAACATCATTGCGGAAGCGCAATTGCTGGAGACCACACGGCTCAGTCACCCCATCGATGCGTTGCGGATGGTGACGGACGCCGAGACAATCGCCCGGATGCAGCTTTCCGTGCGCGAGATCTTTGTCCATGAGAAGATTAGAGACTACATCCTGCGGCTGGTCCACCGCACGCGCGATTCGACGCACCTGACCCTGGGCGCGAGCCCGCGCGCGGCCATGATGCTGTTTCGCGTGGCGCAGGCCTATGCCGCCGTGCAGGGACGGGGCTATGCCATTCCGGACGACATCAAGGTGCTGGCCGGGCCGGTCCTGTTGCACCGGCTCATCCTGAATCCTGAGAGCCGTTTGCGGCGGGTAACTGCGCAGAGTGTCCTGCATGATATACTTCAAGAGGTGGCCGTGCCCGCCGGCCGCGCCAGTTGGCGCGAATAGACGGCGGGGCGGGAAACTGCGCTGCGTCCGGTCTCTTGGCCTGTAACGGGCATGTGCGGAATGGTTTACTTGATCTTGTCGATAGGATACGGCATATTGTGTGGGTGTGGCGAATTGACCTACGATATATGGTGGTTCCGTGGGGGCCATGATACATGATTTCGCTGTTTAGGAAAAAAGCGCCCGTTGCGCACGAGCATGGGCACGCGCACAAGCATAAGCAGGGTACGCCCGGCGCCTTGGAGGAAGAGTCGCAGTTTGAACTCACTCATGTCGGCCCCTACGAGATTGTTGCGCCCATCGGCTCGGGGGGCATGGGGACCGTGTACAAGGCGATAGACCGGTCCAAGGACCAGACGATCGCGATCAAGGTGCTGGACCGCCGCTATGACGTGGACCGGAAGAGCCGGAAACGGGACTACCTGGGGCGGGAAATCCTCATCGCGGCGTCGTTGAATCATCCCAATATTATCAGGATGCACAAGGAACTGGTGGTGCAGGAGGACAACTACGGCCGCAAGCGGCGCTGTCTCTTGATGGAATACATTGACGGTCACAACCTGAAGAAACATATTGTGGACCGCGACCTGAGCATGGAACAGATGATGCAGATCTGCATCGAGCTATGTCACGGGCTGGATTTCCTGCATCAGCACAAGATCATCCACCGGGACATCAAGCCGGGGAACTTCTTGTTCTCCCGCGACGGCAAGCAGGTTAAAATCGTGGACTTCGGGCTCTCGAAGTCGAGTGCATCGTGGCGCATGCGATGGATGAAAGAGACGGGCGGAACGCGGCTCTACATGTCCCCCGAACAACTCGCAAAGAAGCCGCTGGACGAACGGTCGGACATCTTTTCGTTCGGCATCACCATGTATGAGTTGTTCACCGGCCGGCATCCCTGCAACGGAAACGACCCGCGGATCATGCAGCGGCAATTGCGCGACCCGCGGTTCCGTTTCGACCCGCCCTCAAAATTCAACCCGGAGATTTCGCCGGCCCTGGACCGCATTGTGTTAAAGGCATTGCGCCGGAAGCCGGAAGATCGCTATCAATCGGTAACGGAGATACTGCTGGACATGTCCCGGATGTCGGAATCGCGAATCTAGCACCATGAACAAGCGAAAACTCACATTCAAGAAGAAAGTGCGGAAGAACGAGTCAGGCCCTTCGCTCACGCAGATTGTGCTTATCTTGAGCGCGGTGTGTGCCGTGTTTCTGGGCGGTTACCGGCTTCTCGGAACGCGGCCGCAGGAAGAGGCTGAGGCAGCGGCATATACGGACCTTGATAAGGCGCGCGAACTTGCCGCGGTGCAGGACTTCGCGGGGGCGCGGCCGCTGCTGGAGCGAATCGTCGAAAAGGCGGACGATCCCGCCGTAACTCCGGAAGCACTGCTGCTTCTGGCGGATATTGAAGCCGCCGCCGGCGAAAAGGAAGCGGCGTTGGCTCATCTGGAGCGCGCCGCGACGCAATACGCGGGCAGCCGCGCGCAACCGACGGCGGCTCTGCGCTACGCGCGCTTGCTCGACGAGATGGGGCGTACCCCGGAGGCCCGCGCGCTATACGATGACGTGCGGCGGAACACCGCGCCCGAAATTCGCGCAGCCGCCTTGGTTGGACTGGGCAGGGACCTGGAACGTCAGGGACAATTGGTGGCGGCGCGCGACCAGTATGCACAAGCCGTCCGCGACGCCAAGTGGAGCGGTCCCGAATGCATGGAAGCGCTCGATGCGCTTGGGCGCCTGAATGTGGCGCTCATCTTCTCCACCGTCCAAACGCCGGAGAGCAAGACGTATGACGTGCAGCCTGGCGACAGCCTGACTTCCATCGGGATTAAATTGAATACGACGCAGGGGCTGCTCTGCCGCGCAAACAACCTGGACGAAACCAGCACGCTGCGTCCCGGACAGCCGCTGAAGTACACGCCGAAGGATTTCCGCATCGTGATCGAGCGGTCCACTCGTCGTCTGTACCTGCTCGACATGGACGGGGTCTTTCGTTGTTACTCGGTCGGGCTGGGCATGCCCGGCCATGAAACCACGCTGGGGAAATACAAGATCGGCACGAAAGAGAAGGACCCGGTCTGGCACAAAGCGGGGTCGGAGCCCATTCCCGCAGGCGATCCTCGCAATGAGCTTGGTACGCGCTGGATGCCGCTGGTCCCGATTGAAGAGGGATTGCCAACCGACTTGGGGATTCACGGAACGATAGCGCCGGATACGATAGGGCAGTACTCTTCCCATGGGTGCGCGCGGATGCACAAAGAGGACGTCGAGGAATTGTACGACTTGGTGGTGCGTTCGACACCGGTCGAAATCGTGGATGTGTTCGAACCTGGGCATATTGAGACGGGGCAGGGTTGAAGACGCGCGCTCTGCGGGACTGAATCCGCGGAGTGCGTTCTTAAATCGGGAATTTCCAGTGGCGGACTTGCAGGATAGAACACCGTTGACCTCGCGCCTCAGGGCATCGCATTCGGGCCTCGATTTCACGCAGGCGCCCTTTGTGCCGATTGTGGACTACGCGGCCTTTCGCCTCGTGGCAGGGGAGATGGCGCGAACGGCGGCCGGCGAGCGCGCTGGCGAAGTGGTTGCGGTGGTTGACGGGCACACGGCCGGCCGGGTTGACACGGTCGAAGAGCTGCGGCGCAGCGCGGCCAGGGTGCTGCACTATGGTGAGCCGCCGCCTTCCTGGTCCCGCGCCGAGAACGTGGTGGTATTGCCCGTGAGCGGGGAGTTTGGCGAGGGAGATCGAGTGCTCGCGGTTGTTTCGGAACAGCTTGCCCTGCTTGCCTTGGGAACGCATACCGAAAGCGCGGAAGAGGAAAAGGGACTCTTTCAGGGAGCGTGGACGGCCCACCGGGGCGCCGTGGCGCGTGTGTTGGCCGCATTGCCGGGTTGCGAGGCGGATATTGCGCGCGCTCAGTCCGTGGAAACGTCCACGAACGTCGCATTGCGGCTCATGGCGCTTCAGACAACCCTGCTCGCCTCACGCCAGCGCGACATCGCAATGGATAAGGATGACCTCTTCGCGGTCCTGAATATCCTCAAGGCGATGTCGGCCAAACGCAGCGCTCATGACATCCTGTATGTCTTCGTCGAGCATATCGCGCGCGTGGTGACGTCCGACCGCTGCTCGGTCGTGCGCGTGTGGGGCGGTGAGTTCCGCGGCCAGGTGCTCGCCTCCCACGAGGACGAAAGCCTCAGGAACCACGACATCGAGCTCTGCAAGTATCCGGAACTGGAGCACGTGCTCAGGACCGGGGAAAAGATAATCATCAACGACGTGCGCCGTCACCCCTTGATGAAAGAATGCGCCGAGGGCTTGGAACGCGCCAGGATTCGCTCTCTGCTGGTGCTCCCCATCGTGCTATATGACCGTAATGTGGGCTCGCTCCTGCTGCGCGCGGCGCGCAGCCAGGGCACGTTTACGCTGCGCGAGATCAGCTTCTTTGAAATCGTGGCGGAGGCCGCTTCGAATGCGCTTGAGCGCGCCGAGTTGTTCGACCGCATCCAGAAGGCAAATGAACGGTTGGAAGTCCTGGCCGTTACCGACGGCCTCACGGGCCTCTTCAACCACCGCAGTTTCCGCAACCGCCTGTCCGAGGAAGTTGACCGCGCGTTGCGCTATCGCATTCCCCTTTCCTGTATGATTTTCGACGTGGACAACTTCAAGCAAGTGAATGACACGTATGGCCATCTCGTGGGCGACGGCATTCTCTGCGAGATCGCCAAACGCACCAGCCGCACGGTGCGCCGCAGCGATATTGTGGCGCGCTACGGTGGCGAGGAGTTTGTCGTGATCATGCCGCAAACCGGCGCCGATGGCGCTTGCGCGCAGGCGGAGCGCCTCCGTGAGGAGATGGCTTCGCGCCCCTTCGAAGGCGTTCCTGGCGGCATCCCCGTAACGGTGAGCATTGGTGTCGCCATGCTGGACGGCGATATGGTGATGGATTGCGAGGGCCTGATTGTCCAGGCGGACAAGGCTCTTTATGCGGCCAAGCGGCAGGGCAAGAATCGCGTGGTGTTCGCTGCGCAGGATGGCCGCGCATAGCGGAGTGTGCAGGCGGATTTCAGGAGATGACACGAATGCGAAATGCACTACGAAGACTCGGAAATGTGAGCATGGTGGCGACGCCGGCCCTGGCTGTTGCGCTGGTACTGTGCTGCTGCGCGGGCTGCAAATCGGTGGTCAATCCGTTCGGGCAGATGCGGCCGGACTACCGGGAGCTCCCGGTGGACGCCATGCGCGCGCTCGCGCTCGAGATTGAGACCGCCGTGCAGGCAGGCGACCGCGACGCGCAGATCGCCGACCGGGAAGGCCTTGTCTTGAACGAAACCGTGCGAGCCGCCATACGGACGCGGGCCGCGCGCAGCGCGCTGGTCACGGTTCTTCTGGATTCCGGTTATGCCTTCGAGAGTGGCGGCGGCTTGGTCGAGATCATCCGGAGCAAGGAGTACAAGCAAAACACGACAGGCCGCGACCGCGACCGGAATGCCATATTGGTCATGGGCGAGAACGAAGACCGCTGGACCATCTTTGAAGGGATCATGGACGCGAGCAGCTTGCCGCCGCGCACGCGGGGCGCCGTTCAGGAGATTTTCCATGATGCGCGGGTGCAGACCATGCCCGCGGGCCAGTTATATGAGGATGCGTCTGGCGCGCGTCAGGCAAAACAGTAAACACCCCCTTGCGCGCCGCCCGCACCCGGCGCGGCGCCGCCCGACGCCGCGCGGGAACATTGACTCAAACGAAGCCGTTGTATCTATTTGTCGAGGGGCAGCACCCAGACGTTGCGGAACCGCACTTCGTTGCCATGGTTCTGCAGCATGAGCGGGCCGAGCGCAGCTTCCTTGCCGTCGATGCCGCCGGGCGTCGGGTGCGGCAGTGTCATGTTGTTGTAGAGCGTCTGACCGTTCTGCACTACGGTGATGACGGCATCCGCGGTTTTCTTGCCCGCGGCGTCGAACTTCGGCGCGCGGAACGTGATGTCGTAGGTCTGCCATTCGCCCGGAGGCAGGCACGCGCCCGCGGGCGGCACGGCGATGCTGTAGATCGCGCCGCAGGTGCCCGCGCCCGGCGCGTCGGCGAAACTGTCAAGGACTTGCACTTCATAGCGCCCATGCACGTACACGCCGCTGTTGCCCCGCGCCTGGCCGCTTTGGTCCGGCATGTAAGGGCACAGGAACTCGACATGCACCTGCGCGTCGCCGTATTCGTGCTTACTGGTGTATGTGTTGCCGCCGATGCGCATTTCGCCGTTTGCGAAGTTGCCCGGCTCCGCTTTCCACGCGTCCTCGCCAGTTCCCTCGCCGAGCAGCACGACCGCGCCTTCCGGCGGCGCCTGGCCCAGTGTCGGCGGCGTCTTGACGACCCGTTTCATCGCGAAACGCGCTGCCGCGCCCGAGCCGGGCAGCAGTTCGCCCTGCATCTCGCCGTTGCGCGCCTGCGCCCAGGCGGCGAATTTGCCCAACATGCCCAGGTCGACCTCGCCCGCAAACACCGCGGCGTCACCGCGCGAAAGTCCCGCCAATTCCACCGCCTGCAAGTCGCCGATGTAGATCAGCGCCCGGTACGTGTTGCCGGGCTGGCCGATGACCTCCGCGCGCAGCACGAACTTGTTCCAGTCACCGCCCGAAAAGGCGCCCTCCCAATTGCCCTGGATGCCCTGGTTGGCGAATGCTGGGGTCATGCCAATCATCAATACTGCGATGGCCAGACGGACGTGCTTCAACATGGGTCGTGTCCTTCTTCTTGGCGCACATCATGTGCGGCGAACCGTGCCTCCTTCCGCGATATTGGCCGCCAGTCTACCATAAACCGCGGTGTAACGTGCTCTTTTCCCCGGGTTTGCGGAAGAAGCCGCGCTGATGCGTTGTTTCCCATGAAAAACGGCGCTGTGCGGCAGTACAATCAGGAAAATGCGCCTTGTGAACTATATTGTGGACATATTCGTGGGAAGCTGGCGGGTCGCGGCTGAAATGGCCCCGTATCTGCTCTTCGGCTTTCTAGTCGCTGGGGTTTTGTCCGTGCTCGTGTCACCGGCCTGGGTCGAACGCCACCTGGGTGGACGCGGTCTGTTGCCCGTCGTGAAGAGCGTGCTCTTGGGCGTGCCGCTGCCACTGTGCTCATGTGGCGTCATCGCGGTGAGCGCGTCCATTCGGAAGCACGGCGCGAGCCGCGGCGCAACAGCCGGGTTCCTGCTGGCGACGCCGCAAACGGGCGTTGATTCGATCCTGGCCACGTGGGGCATGCTCGGGCCGGTTTTCGGTGTCTTTCGTCCGCTGGTCGCCATGATAACGGGCGTCATAGGCGGCGTTCTCGTGGATGTCTTGGACCGCGACGCCGCACCAAAGCGTCATGACACGAAATTGGCGGGCGCAGGCGCGGCCTGCCCCGCGGAACCGAAGCAGGGCGCGCTCCGCCGCATACTCGCCTACGGGCTGGTCACGTTGCCCCGCGACATCGCGCGCCCGCTGCTCATCGGCATTCTGATTGCCGCGTTGATAGGCGTGTTGCTGCCGCCGGGATTCCTGAACCGTTACGTCGGCGGCGGCATCCTGGCCATGCTCGTCATGGTCGCCGTCGGCATCCCGCTCTACGTATGTTCCACCGCGTCGATCCCGCTTGCGCTCGGCTTCATGCACCTTGGTGCGTCGCCTGGCGCGGCGCTGGCGTTCCTCATCGCCGGGCCCGCGACGAACGCCGCAACCATCGCCATCGTCTGGAAGGTCCTGGGTCGGCGCACGGGCCTCATCTATCTCGGCACGGTCGCGTTCGGCGCATTGTTCGCGGGGCTCGCGCTCGATTTCCTTTACCAGCATTTCGAAATGCCTGTGCGGCACATGGGCCTGCACGAGCATGAGATGACCCTCGGCTGGGTCAGCCATGGCAGCGCCGTGTTCCTGATGCTCGTGCTCGTCTGGAGCCTCGCGCCGTGGCGGCGCTGGGTCCATGGCGCCGCGCCTGTTCCCACTTCCGGAGAGGGAGCCGCCATGGATACCGTAACGCTCATTATTTCCGGCATGACATGCAGCCACTGCACAAGCGCCGTGCTGCGCGGCCTCAGCGCCGCCGCGGGCGTGTCAGGCGTACAAGTCGACCTCGGCCGCGGCCGCGCCGTCGTCACGGGCGATCAGGTTGACGGCGAAGCGCTGTGCCGCATCGTGCGCGACCTCGGCTATCACGCGGAACTGGCCGACTGATTGAAAACCGGGCCGTCTGTTTGACTCTTAACAATGCGCTCCTTATAATCTCTCACGCGGCGGGGAAATACCCGCGCGCTTTTCCGGGGCTGTAGCTCAGTTGGGAGAGCGCTTGACTGGCAGTCAAGAGGTCGACGGTTCGATCCCGTTCAGCTCCACCATTTTACTTTCACTCGAAATTCTCTGTCCGTAAAACCTTGGTGGTGTGCGGGTCCATCACAATGGATCGCACACCGCCCTTTATTTACGGGCTTCTTTCGATGTGCCCTCCTCAAAACCGTGCCGTTTTCAACGTGCCCCGGATCACACATTTTTCCCTTCCTGAACCGCGATCCGTCTCTTTTCTCTCGCCTTTTCTCTGTTTCAACGTGTCCACCCCCTTCGGCGACCCCTTGTTGCGATACAACGACTTACGAACACGGTCTTCGTTTCCCGAGTCGGCTTCGCATCGAGTAGGGTTTTCGTGCAGAAAATCTATCAGCCCCTTGCGTCTCCGAGATATTCCGCATCAAGCCCCGCATCCGCTTCACGGACGTTTCCTGTCAGAATCGTGTCGTCGTGGCCGCCGAGGACTTCCGCCTACTCGTTACAATTTCGTATTATTCAGCGACTGCCTCTCGCAAACTGCTAATGTCGCGTAGAGGCGGCTGGCCGAAAAGGCGATTGTACTCGCGGCTGAACTGGGAGGGGCTTTCGTAACCAACTTGGTACGCCGCGGCCGCTGCTTCCAAATGTTCCACAAGCATCAAGCGTCTCGCTTCATTGAGTCGCATAAACTTCTGGAACTGCAGAGGGCTCATGGCCGTTAAAGCCCGAAAGTGATGGTGGAAGGTCGAGGTGCTCATGTTGACATATGCCGCCAGATCGTCAACATGAAGGGGTTTGCTGAAATTACCTTTCAGCCAGTCAACTGCACGTGAAATCTGATGGCTCTGGGTTCCCGCAGCTGCAATCTGTCGCAAGCGCAGGCCTTGCTCTCCCACGAGCAGGCGGTAGAGGATTTCCCGTTGGATGAGTGGAGCAAGAACAGGAATGCTGTCAGGCTCATCAAGCAGATCGATTAGCCTGTGGAAGGCGTGGAGCAAGGGCAACGAAACTTTGCTGACGGCTATTCCTCGGCTCGCCTGTTGCGCCTTTGGCAGCGGAAGACTACTGTCCACCATCAATTGCGCCATCGCCCGCTGGTCAAGCTCCAGTCTCAGCCCAAGATACGGCTTCTCTCTGCTTGCCTCAGTAATCTCCACTATCACAGGAAGGCCCAGCGAAGTGACCAGGTATTGGTGCGCATCATAAATATATACTTCTTCTCCCAACACGACTCGTTTGCTGCCTTGTGCAATCAGGCAGACGTTCGGCCCCAGCATATAGCTGACCGGCTCCGTGGGCGCTTCATGTTGAAAGAGAAAGAGCGCAGGGATTGCGGTAGCGCCGTCTTCCGTCCGCTCGGCCCATCGTGCAATTCGCGCAGCCAACCCCAACCGCATGGCCTCTATTGCTGTTTCCTGTGCTTCCACAACAATTTGTCTGGAAACTTGCGAAGTATTACGCTTGGACATTGAAATTCCCTCCACTCTTAATGTTGTTAATTTTAGCATGAATTCCGTGCTCTCTGGCAACGGCGAACGAAATTCCGGAGAATTAGGCAAGAATCAGGCAGGATTGGTCTATCACGTCCCGGCCCCACGCGAGTATCATTATCGTAAGAGCCAAACAAAACAAAGAATACAATCATGAAAGGAGAAATCATGCGCTCGATTATTGTGACCAAGACTGGTGGGCCGGAGGTGCTTGAACTCAGAGACACGCCAATACCCGATATTGATGATGACCTGGTGCTGGTTCGGGTCAAGGCAGCCGGTATCAACTATGCCGACATCATGCAACGCATGGGACTGTATCCGAACGGGCCGCAGCCTCCGTTTCCGGCAGGTTTCGAGATTGCCGGCGTCGTCGAGAAAGTCGGTGCGAACGCCCACAACTGGCAGGTGGGCGATGCGGTGATGGGCCTGTGCAGCGGGGGATACAGCGACTTCGTCGTCGCTGACCCGCGCGGCCTGATGCGCAAACCCGAGTCGGTCGATTTCATCCACGCCGCCGGCATCCCGTGCCAGTACCTGACCGCCTACCACGTCCTGTTGACGCTGGGGCGGCTGACCTCCGGCCAGACCGTGCTGATTCAAGCCGCCGCAGGCGGGCTGGGGACCGTGCTGGTGCAAATCGCGCGCAATTCCGGCGCCACTGTGATCGGCACGTGCGGCACGGACCAGAAAATTGGCCTTCTCCGCCAGCTTAAATGCGACCATCCCGTCAACTACAGCACGCAGGATTTTGAAGAAGAAGTCCGGCGCATTACGGGCGGCTGCGGGTGTGACCTCGTCATCGAATCCGTGGGCGGCCAGATATTCGAGAAGAGCCTGCGGTGCATCAAGACTCGCGGACACATGGTCGTCGTCGGGGCCGCATCCGGAGTCCCCGGGGGCGTCTGCGTGCTTGGCAACTGCATAACGGTTTCAGGTTTCAACCTTATGGTTTACCTGACCGACGAGCCCGCCATGGCCAATGCGCACCGCGGTTTGCTCCAGTGGCTGACAGACGGCGCACTGGAAATCGTCGTCAACCATGTCCTGCCGTTGGAGCGCGCCGCAGAGGCCCAACAACTGATCGCCGAACGGAAAACGACCGGGAAGGTCGTGCTGAGAGTGGAGGA
>JAGMZX010000020.1:0-43394 GCA_018005585.1 Candidatus Hydrogenedentota bacterium
CCTCCACGACTCCCGGCGGGCAGGAGGACCCGGTAGGCAACGCCGTGCCGGACCGGCCCATGGGCACGGAAGGCGGCAACGATAACAAGAAGAACGGGGCCATTGCCATACGCTGGAACGGCGAGCCGACGGACGTGCAGGGAATCATGAAAGAGTGGCGCATGATGACGACGGGAGGGGTGTATTCCAACGGCGTTACGCTGCCTCCCGGCGCAACCACGGCCAAATAGCCGGCGCGCCAGCCAAACATATCGTGGCATGGGCGTCTTGCCCGTGATTGAGGAACATGGGCGGGACGCCCATGCCACGGATAGCGTTTATTCCTCCTCGTCGCCGGGCTGGTCGTCGGGTTCGGCGTCATCGTCCACCGGGCGCGGCGGCGGCAGCGGCTCGGCCATGGCGGGGGCAGACTCCGTGACGGCTTCTTCCTGTTCCTCGGCGACGGCGCGGGCCACGGCGCTGACCTTTGCGCCCTCGTCCAGGCGCATGATGCGCACGCCCTGCGTGTTGCGCCCGATGGCGCGGATATCGCGCACGGGCGTGCGAATGACGACGCCGTCCGTGGCGACAATGACGATGTCGTCCTCGTCATCCACCGTGAGCATTTCGACCACCTTGCCGTTGCGCTCCGTGGTCTTCATGTTGATGATGCCCTGGCCGCCGCGATGTTGCATGCGGTACTCGCCGACGGTCGTGCGCTTGCCGTAGCCGTTCTCGGACACGCTGAGCACGGTGCGTTCGTCGTGGGCGAGCGACATGCCGATGACGTAGTCCTCTTTACGGGCAAGCTTGATTCCGATGACGCCGCGCGTCTTTCTGCCCATGGACCGCACGTCCTTTTCGGGGAAGCGGATAGCCATGCCCGCGTGCGTGGCGATGAGGATGTTGTCTTTGCCCGAGGTGATTTGCACGTCGATCAACTGGTCGTCGGGGTCGAGTTCGATGGCGATAATGCCGATGGCCCGCACGTTGCTGAAGTACTTGAGCGCCGTTTTCTTGACAACGCCCTTGCGCGTGACCATGAAGACATGCTTGCCCTCTTCGCTCAGGTCGCGCACGGCCAGATAAGCCGTCACCTGCTCGCCTTCGGTGAGTTCGAGCAGGTTGACGATCGCGCGGCCCCGCGCCGTGCGGCTGGCCTTGGGCAGCTCGTGCACCTTGCGCCAGTACACCTTGCCCTTGTTCGTGAAAAACAAGATGTACTGGTGCGCGCTCGCGATGAATATGTCCTTGACGAAGTCCTCTTCCTTCGTCTCCATGCCGGCGACACCGCGCCCGCCCCGCCGCTGCTTGCGGTAGGTATCGACCGGTAGCCGCTTGATATAGCCCTGGCTCGAAACGGTAACCACCATGTTTTCATCGGCGATCAGGTCTTCAATCGAGAGGTCTTCCGCGCTCCCCTCGATAACGGTGCGCCGGGCGTCGCCGTATTTCTTTTTCACTTCCTCGATTTCCTTGCGAACCTCCGCCAGGACCGTGTCGCGCCCGGAAAGGATATGCCGCAGGCGCTCGATTTCCTTGAGCAGTTCCCGGTATTCCTTGAGCAGTTCGTCGCGTTCGAGGCCGGTCAGCTGGCGCAGGCGCATGGCCAGGATCGCATTGGCCTGGGCTTCGCTGAATTCGAAGCGCTGGATCAGCCGGGCGCGCGCCTCGTCCACGTCCGCCGAACTACGGATGATGTGGATGACTTCGTCGATGAAGTCGATGGCCTTGAGCAGCCCCTCGAGGATATGCGCGCGATCCTCGGCCTTCTGCAGAAGAAAGCGCGTCCTGCGCTCGACGATCTCGGCCCGGTGCTCGACGTAGAAGTAAATGATCTCGCGCAGCGGCAGCACGCGCGGCGCGTTGTTCACCAGCGCGAGCATGATGATGCTCTGGTTGCTCTGAAGCTGCGTATGCTTGTAAAGCTGGTTCAGGACCACCTGCGGCTCTTCGCCCTTGCGCAGTTCGATCACGAGCCGCATGCCGTCCTTGTCGGACTCGTCGCGCAGGTCCGTGATGCCCTCGATGACCTTGTTGTGCACGAGCAGGGCGATCTTCTCGATGAGCGTCGTCTTGTTCACCTGGTAGGGAATCTCGGTGACGATGAGGCTTTCCTTGCCCGACTTCTTGTCCTGTTCGGTCAGGACGCGCGCGCGGACCGTGCAGCGGCCGCGCCCGGTGCGGTAGGCTTCGACGATGCCCTCTACGCCGCAGATGATGCCGCCGGTCGGAAAATCGGGCCCGCGCACAAAGCGCATCAGGTCGTCGGACGTGGCGTCGGGGCGCCCGATGAAGTGGATGACCGCATCGCACACCTCGGTCAGGTTGTGCGGGGGCAGGCTCGTGGCCATGCCCACGGCAATGCCGTAGGAACCGTTTACGAGCAGATTCGGGATCGCCGAGGGCAGCACCTTGGGCTCCTGCTGGCTGCCGTCGAAGTTGTCCTGCATGTCGACGGTTTCTTTGTCGATATCGGCCAGCATTTCCGCCGCGATGGACGTCATGCGCGCTTCGGTGTACCGGTAAGCCGCGGGGTTATCGCCGTCGATGGACCCGAAGTTGCCCTGCCCGTCCACCAGGGGGTAGCGCATGTTCCAGTCCTGCGCCATGCGCACGAGGGCGTCATAGACGGACTGATCGCCGTGGGGATGGAACTTGCCAAGGGCTTCGCCGACGATGGCCGCGCATTTGCGGTAGGGCCGGTTGTGCTGCAAGCCGATCTGCTGCATCACGTAAAGGATGCGCCGGTGCACCGGCTTGAGACCGTCGCGCACGTCGGGCAGCGCGCGGCTCACGATGACGCTCATCGAATAATCCAGGAACGCGGTCTTGAGTTCCTGCTCGATGGCGACTGCCTTCACTCGTTCATGAGACGAAGCCATTCCCACTTTCCTTCACTTGGTCCAACGAAACGGCGCGGACACCCTGCCCGCGTTTTCCATCGGCCCGCACAGCCGCAACGGGCCCGGGTCAGACGTCCAGGTTCTGCACTTCGGGCGCGTGGCGCTCGATGAATTCCTTGCGCGGCTCGACAATATCGCCCATCAACTGCTCGAACAGCTCGCGGGCGACAGCCTCGTCCTCGGCCTTGACCTGTAGAATCGTCCGCTTGCCCGGGTCCATCGTCGTTTCCTGCAATTGCTCCGGGTTCATTTCGCCGAGTCCCTTGTACCGTTGAATTTGCAGGCCCTTCCGCCCCACTTCCATGAGGTAGTCGCGCAATGCCAGCAGGTCGTCCGACTCAAAGAGGACCTGGGTCATTTCGGCGTCACGCACGCGGAACGGCGGCTGGCCAATCTCGGCCAGCGGGTCGGCGTGGCTGAGCAGGGCCGAGAACTCATGACTCCGGAAAAAGGCCAGGTCGATCTCGCCTTTCCTGCGCGTGCGCTGCTCGCGCCCGTTGCCGTTCCCATTGCCGTTGCCACGCCCGCTGGACTCCGAGCCGTCCGCGATTTCCAGTTGGCGTTCCGCGGTGTTGATAAACGGGACGCCCTCGCCGAACAACGCGTGCCGTTCGGCTTCCGACAACAGCGCGGGATTCAGGTACTTTTCGCGGTCGAGCCGCAGGCATTTCTCGATAGAATCGCGGGGCACGCCGTATACCCGCTGAAGCCGGGACAGCATCTTTTCCCGTTCCTGCGCGGTCCGGATGGAACGGGCAAGCGCCTTTGCGTCGATATCGGTGCGCTTGCCCTCGCCATTGCTGGCGATTACCTTGATCGCGTCGAAGACCGTGTCAAAGATAAAGCTCTCGAATTCCGTTTCCGTATTGACGTACCGCGCCTTCTTGCCCTTGCGAATGAGATAGAGGGGCGGCTGCGCGATGTAGAGATGGCCCCGGCGGATGATCTCGGGCATCTGCCGGAAGAAGAACGTCAGCAGCAACGTGCGGATGTGCGCGCCGTCCACGTCGGCGTCGGTCATGATGATGACCTTGTGGTAGCGCAGCTTTTCCGCCTGGAAGTCCTCTTCGCCGAACCCCGCGCCAAGGGCCGTGATGAGCGCGCGGATTTCGTTGTTGTTCAGGATCTTGTCGGCGCGCGCCTTCTCAACGTTGAGCACCTTGCCGCGCAAGGGCAGCACGGCCTGGAATTTCCGGTCCCGCCCCTGTTTCGCGGAACCGCCCGCGCTGTCGCCCTCGACGATGAACAACTCGCAATGCGCGGGGTCGCGCTCGGAGCAATCCGCCAGCTTCGCCGCCTGGCCCAGCGACTCGAGCGGGCTCTTGCGCCGGGTCAGGTCGCGCGCCTTGCGAGCGGCCTCGCGCGCCCGGGCCGCCTCGAACACCTTACCGACGATCCGGTTGGCGATCGTTGGGTTTTCCTCGAATCCGGTCTGGAGCCCCTCATAGACCAGCGAACTGACGACACCCTGCACTTCGCTATTGCCGAGTTTCATCTTCGTCTGGCCTTCGAACTGAGGGTCGCGCACGCGCACGGACACGATGGCCGTGAGCCCTTCGCGGGCATCATCGCCCGTAATCGACATGTTCGCCTTCTTGAAGAGATTGTTCTTCTTGGCGTAATCGTTCAGGCTCTTGGTCAGCGCGCCGCGGAACCCGCTGAGATGCGTCCCGCCTTCGTGCGTGTTGATGTTGTTCGCGAAGCTGTAGACGCTCTCGGAGTACGCGGTCGTGTACTGGAGCGCGACCTCACACTCGAGTTCGTCGCGCTTGAGCTCCAGGTAGATTGGTTTCCGGTGGAGCGGTTCGCGGCTGCGGTTTAAGTATTGGACATACTCAACGATGCCGCCCTTGTACTGCATCACCACCGGTTCGGTGTCGACGCGCTGGTCTTCCAGCGTGATCTTGAGCCCCGCGTTCAAGAACGCCAATTCGCGGAGACGGGTCAGAACCGTCTCCGAGTTGAAGACGGTGTCCTCGAAAACCTCGGCGTCGGGGAGGAACGTGACGCGCGTGCCAGTCGACCGCGCCCGGCCCCGGCGCTCGAGCGGCCCTTTCGGTCTGCCGCGCTCGAACTCCATGAAGTAGGTGTTTCCGTCGCGCTTGACCTCGACTTCCAGCCATTTCGAAAGCGCATTCACGCACGACACGCCCACGCCGTGCAGGCCACCGGAAACCTTGTACGATGAGTTGTCGAACTTGCCGCCCGCGTGCAGCATGGTGAGCACAATCTCCAGGGCGGACTTGCCACGGTACTCGGGATGATTGTCGACGGGGATGCCGCGTCCGTTATCCGCGACCGTCACACTATTATCAATGTGGATGATTACGTTGATCTGGTCGCAATAGCCCGCCAGCGCCTCGTCGATGCTGTTGTCGACGACCTCATACACGAGGTGGTGCAGACCCCGCGTGCTCGTGTCGCCGATATACATCGCCGGCCGCCTGCGCACCGCCTCCAGGCCCTTCAAGACCTGGATGGACTTTGCATCGTAACCTTTTTCACTCATTAGAGTTACCTCGGCATATATGTGTAGCCTCGGAGAGGCTTCCTGGAAGTGGCTATATTATAGCAAAACGAGACCCGCAAAACAAGCAAAAACGCAAGATTTTGCGCTTTGTAACCCATTGACATACCTGATCTTGTGGAGTAAGCGCAGAAACTTGCCTATTCCAAGCTGCAATTGCCGGGATTTTGCCGCCGGAAACACCCCGCTTATCAGTAGTTTGGAAAAACAGACCGTCCGGTCTTCTTTTGTTTAAATGGTTTTGTTTTAATGTTTTACATACAATAACTTCAACAAGAGGATTATCAGTAAATCACCATCTATCCCCATGCGCGCGCCGGGGGAACGCCGTATCCTGGGAATTGGGCGTATACCAGAACCGTTCCGAAGGCATCTTCCACCCCCTCTCCCGTGCCCGCAGCTTGTCACTTGGGCGGCATACGGAGAGCGCCATCGAGGCGAACCGTTTCGCCGTTCAGCATGGCATTCTCAACCACGTGCCGCGCCAGCGCGCCAAACTCGTCCGGGCGGCCCAGCCGGGACGGGAAAGGTATGGAAGCAGCGAGCGCTTGCTTGGCTTCTGGCGGCAATTGGTCGAACATGGGCGTATCAAACAAGCCCGGCGCAATGGTGACAACACGGATGCCGCTGCGCGCAAACTCGCGCGCCGCGGGCAGCGTCATGCTTACTACGCCGCCCTTCGACGCCGCGTACGCCGCCTGCCCGATCTGGCCGTCGAACGCGGCAACCGATGCGGTATTGATGAAGACGCCACGCTCGCCGTTGCGGTCGGGCTCGAGTTTGAGCATGGCATCGGCCGCGAGACGGATGACGTTGAACGTCCCGACCAGATTAATCTCGATGACGATCTTGAACAGGTCAAGCGGGTGCGGGCCCGCCTTGCTGCAAACGCGTTGCGCGGCGCCGATGCCCGCGCAGTTCACCGCGCCGTGAAGTGCGCCGAACGTCTCGAGCGCGGCGGCGACCGTGGCGCGAACCTGAGCCTCCTCGGTCACGTTGCACATCGCGAAACGCGCCTGCGCGCCCAATGCGTCCGCGACAGCCCGTCCATTCCCCTCATTGACATCCGCGATGACCAAGTTCGCGCCGGCCTGCGCGAAAACGCGCGCCGCGCCCTCGCCGAGTCCGGACCCGCCGCCCGTGACGATAAAGGTCTTGCCCTGCAATTCCATGACGTCTTCCTCCCATCTTGGTTCCTTCAGACTCTATGAGATTCCGGCTGGTGGCGCGGCCTGGACGGCCGCGATCGGCAAGTCGCGCGCGGCAGCCCATGCCTGCCACTCCGCGGCGGTGCGCGTGGCAAATACCGCCTGAAGGTCTTCGTGCTCCGCACGCGCGAGGCTCAATTCACGTTTGAGGCGCTCAAGAAAGTGCGTTTCGAGCGCCGCCACGGCCAGCCAACCGTCCTTCGTCTTGTACAAGTTGTAATTTGGCAATCCGCCGCCCAGCAGTCCTTGAGGAGTCGTGACGCGATGCCGCAGCGGCGCTGCAAACGCCTCCGCGGCGTCCGCCAACGCCACAAGGCACTGTCCGCTGCCGCAACCGCGGTCGCGCGCGTGGAGCAGCGCGAGACCCGCGAGCGCGGCTCGTTCCGCCCCGGCAAGGTCCGCAATCAGCGTGGGTGGCAGGCGCGGCGGCGCCACGAGGCCGTGTGCGGCAACATAGGTAAGGTCATGCCCCGCTCGATTCTCTTCAGGCGCTAGGTGACCGACGATGGCGACGTGACACAGCTTGGGATATGCAGCGTGCAGCGTTCCCCAGTCGAGGCGGAGATTCTCCAGCGCGGCGGGACGGCTCGAGGTCAGGAGCAGGTCGGCGGCCGCCAGGTACTCCCCTAGTTGTACGCGCTGTTCCGGGTCCTTGAGGTCGAGCGTCACGACGCGCATGCCCCGGGTCATTTCGGCATACCACGCGGGACACGCGTAGGCGAGGGGGTCTCCTGAAGGGGGCTCAATCTTCGTCACGTGAGCGCCCAGATCCCGCAGTCGCGCCGCAGTGACGGGACCGGGGATGTTGGTTGCGATACAGGTCACGCGGACATCGTCAAGAGCCGGCATCAAATACTCCATTTCAGGAATGCGCTCACGTGTGTGTGCAAGCCCGCTGGCGCCTTGTCCTTCGCGAAACACGCTCCGCGGCAAGCAGGTCTCCGGGCGGCAAGCCGGGGCACTTCCCATGAAACGCAGCAATACGTTAGCGAACCTGCAAGACAACCCACTTGGCCCTGTTTCCAAAAGGGCCGGACACATCGAGTCGCACTGCTGGCGGCAAGGGTAATGGAGCGCACGGCGCTTTTCAATCTCACCGCGCGTTCAAGGCGGTGCCTCTCGTCAGCGGCGGGTTGCACGCGGAAGTCTTATTCGCTGGCGGTTTCCGCAATTACGGCCTTGAGGAATTCGCCTTCCCAGGCATTGCCTTCAAGCACCTGGCGCAGTTCGTGAAACTCACGGTCCAGGTCCTCCGCCAGCACGGAAACCGCGTCCATGCCATTCGTCTGCGCGCGCTTCTCGATTTCGAGCGCTATCTCGTGAACGCGCGTGCCGCCTACGGACGAAGCGGCGCCCTGAATCGAGTGCGCGAGCCTGTGCACGCCTTCCGCATCGCGATTGACAATGGCATCCCGCAATTCGCTCAGACGCGCCGGCATATGTTGCAGGAATACGCTCGAAATGCGTTTGAACATGCCCAGCTTGCCGCCCGTCACCCAGATCGCCTGCTTCGTATTCAGCACCAGCGATTCGCCCTGCTCCGGTGCAGTAGCATCCTTGCCCGGGCCCGTATCGCCTTCCGGTTGAGCGCCGCGCTCGGGCAGCCAACGGTGCAGGACTTTCAAGACATTCTGCGGGTCCACCGGCTTGCTGATGTAGTCGTCCATGCCCGCGGCGAGACAGCGCTCGCGATCGCCCTTCATCGCGTGGGCGGTCATGGCTATGATGGGCGTGTGCCGCTCTTCGCCTTCTACTTTGCGGATTTCCGCCGTGCTTTCGAACCCGTCCATCTTCGGCATCTGACAGTCCATGAAGATGATATCGTACTTCTCGCTGCGCTGCAGGATCATGGCCTGCTCTCCATCGCACGCCACGGTGACGAGACACCCGAAACTCTGCAGAATCTCGCGGGCTACCTGCTGATTCACGAAGTTGTCTTCCGCGACAAGCACGCGCGCATTGATGACCGGAGTCAGCTTTTCCCGCGCCTGTGCCAAGGCGCCCCGGTTCTCGGCGATGGTGTGGCGCGTGATAAGCCCGATATCCTCGCCGCGCAAGCGTGCGGACCACAGCATGGCAATGGCGTCCATCAGTTCGCTCTGGCGGATGGGCCGGGTGAGATAAGCGGCATATCCGAGTTCCTGCATGCGTTGCGCATCGCCCCGCTGGCCAAAGGCCGTGACGAGAATCAGCAGCGTATCAGACAGGATGGGGTCGGACTTGATGGTGCGCCCGAGCGATTCCCCCCCGACACTGGGCATCTGGTCGTCAATGAGAGCCACGTGAAACGGCTTGCCTTCCTCCACGGCCGAGCGCATCGCCTTGATCGCGTCCGTGCTGGACGCGACCGTCTTCGCTTCCATGGACCACGCGGTAACCTGCTCGTAAAAGACGCGCCGGTTCACCGCGCTGGGATCCACTATCAGCACGCGGATGCCCGCGAGGTCGGCGCGCGGCTCGGACGCGGCAGGGATGCCCTTATCGAGTTCGAGGAACAGCGTGAAATAGAAGCGGGAACCGACCCCTTCGCGGCTCTGGACGCCAATCGTGCCGCCCATCAACTCCACCAGATGTTTCGAGATAGCCAGACCGAGCCCCGTGCCGCCGTATTCACGCGCAACCTCGGGACTGGCCTGGGCAAAGCGGCCGAAGATCTCGTTCAGCTTGTCTTCGGGCGTGCCGATGCCGGTGTCTTCGACGACAAAACGCATGGAGGCCGTGGTGCTCGTCAGGCCCGTGCATTCCACGTTGATGAGCACGTATCCCTCATGCGTGAACTTGATGGCGTTCCCCACGAGGTTGGTCAGCACCTGGCGGATGCGCCCGGCGTCGCCGACCAGGCGGCGCGGCGCGCTCGGGGGATAGCGCAGGATCAGCGAGAGGCCTTTCTCTTCGGCGCGCGGCGACAGAAGTTCGATGATGTCTTCGCAAGCCACCTGAAGGTCGAGCGCGATCGGTTCAATCACGAGTTGGCCCACCTCGACCCGGGAGTAATCGAGAATGTCGCCGATGACCTTGAGCACGTCGCGCCCGGAGCGCTGGATGGCTTCGGCGAACTTGCGTTGCCGCGCCGTGAGCGACGTCGAGAGCATCAATTCCGTCATGCCGATGACGCCGTTCATGGGCGTGCGGATTTCGTGGCTCATGGTGGCAAGAAAATCACTCTTGGACCGGCTCGCGGCTTCAGCGGCGTCCTTGGCCGCCTGCAGTTCCGCTTCGGCCTTCTTGCGTTCCTGCACCTCGCGGCCCAATTCCGCCTCCGTCCGCTTGTGCTGTTCGATTTCCTGCCGCAACTGGTGCGTGCGCTGTTCGACCCGGTCCTCCAATTCGGAGCGCGCGTCCATCAATGCATGCTCGCGGCGCTCAATCTCGGCCAGCATGTCGTTGAACTTGTCCGCAAGCTCGCCGATTTCGTCGTTGCTCTGCTTCACGGCCCGCATCGCGAAGTCTTTCTCGCGCGACACCAGTTCAGACAGCAGCGTGAGGTGCGCGAGGGGCCGCGTGATCATCTTCTGCATACTCAAGGACAGCGCGAAGGCGAGAAGCGCGCACATGACGACAATCACAAACGCGCTGACGACATACGTCAAAATCGTGGAACGCAGGAAAGATGCGTCCGCCCGGATGTAGAGCGTGCCCTTGACCCGTTCGAGGTGGTCTCGGATCGGCTCAAAAACGTGGAGGTGGCCGGTCTGGAAATAGGAACGCGCTTCGAGCGGGGGCCGTTCCGGAAACACTTCGCGTGCCTGCATCCGCGAGTAGTGAGCATATGGCGCGCCCTTCTCATCGTACAGGCACGCGGCCTCGATCCGCGGATTCGATTCGAGCTTGTGCAGCTTGTCCTGGGCGAATCCGTGGAACTCCGGCGTGAAGGGCCGCACCATCTCGGAACCGGCATAGGTAGCGCTCAGGACGATTTCATTTTTCAGGGATTGGCCCAGGAAGGAGATTTCGAAGCGGACAAGCAACGCGCACGCCAACAGCAGCACAACCAAGGTGCATACCATGACGATGAAAATGAGCTTGACCTTTATCGAACGATTCTCAAGAATGCTCACGCCAACCCTCTCCTGACCACGACCTCTCCATGCATCTTAGCCCTCAACGGCCCGAAAACGCACGCTCCGCTGTCTATAGCCTACCACAAAATCGAGGAAAACACACCACGCACATTCCGCTTATTGCAGGAACAGCGGAGCGTTGGCAACATGCTAAACGGCTTATTATCATTTTTCGTATATTAGACCGCCTGCACGGAAACGTACCGCCGAGACCTCCAAGAACTGCGTTGCGGTCTTTTCCCCGCTCTGATAGAGTGAAGACGTTGGGAAGAGAGGGAGTTCCCCCATGGAGTGCGTGGTTTGTGAGGTACGGCTGGCCGCCGGGAGGTGCCCGGTTTGTGGGCGGCCGCTGTGCGAGATGTGTGGAACGCTATGCGAGGCCTGTGGGCGGCCCTCGTGCGGCGGTCACGCACAATGGACCACGTCCGGGCAGGCGTTGTGTAAGAAGTGCGCGGAGAAGAATCGTGTTCCGCGGCCGGAGCCGCCGCCCGCAAAACGCGAGCCGGCGCCGGCCTCAACGAGTTTCGCCGCGCTTCACGAGACGCTGCCGGAAGTGGAACGGGACTACCCGGAAACCGCAGACCGGGGCCCTAGACAGAAGGAAATCTCGGCAAAGGCGCTCACGGGGAGTTCCCCAAAACCGACGCCCATGTGGGTTTCGAGTCTATTCACGGGCGGGATGTCCTGGGTGTTGCTGATACCTCTGGTTCCGTTCACATCCCGCAGCAACATCTTTCACGCAGCGCAACCCTGGATGTCGTATTGTATTGTATTCCTCGGGCTGGGCACCATGCTGTGGGCCGGCGCCGGAACGCTGGGGCAGGGTCCGCGAAAAGAGCGCTGGCTGTGCCTTATGGGCGCGGCTATCGGATTAGCGGCGGCCTTGGTCGCGTTCCTGGTCCGAACCCCGGCGGCAACCGGCTGACGCACACGCGACGGAGACGGCAGCAATGGAAATCGTGGATAGTGTGGCCGCGTTCGTGGCCGCGAACAAGTGGTGGTTCCTCGTGGCCATCCCGCTCGTGCTGGCTATAGCCGTCGTCAAAGGGCGCGGCTGAGACGGAGGTCAGCGTCCCGCCGCGCGGACTTTCTCGCGGATGAACGCGCCTGCGGCGTCGAGGGCCCTCTTTCCTTCGTCCAGTTGATGGGCGAAAAAATGCCACACGTGGATCATGTCATCCCAGATATCGATGCGCGCGTCCACCCCCGCGGCGCGCAGGCGCTCCGCCATCCGCGTGGCGTCGTCCAGGAGCGTCTCGCGGCCTCCGACCTGGATCAGCACGGGCGGCAAATGGCGCACGTCCGCGTACAGCGGCGATGCCAGGGGAGTCTTTGCGTCGTGACTGCCCAGATATGCCTGCGCATACAGCAAGGCGCCCGCTTTCTGAATCAGGGGGTCCACGGAAGCTTTGGCCCGCATCGATTCACCCGTGCAGGCGAGGTCCGTCCATGGCGAGATGCACACGGCCGCGGCAGGAAGTGGCAGACCCTGACCACGAATGGCGACGAGCGCGGCGAGAACAAGTCCGCCGCCCGCGGAATCCCCCGCGAGAACGACGCGCTTCGGGTCATTGCCGTGGCTCAGCAACCAGCGGTATGCGGCGACGGCGTCCCCAAGCGCGGCGGGGAAAGGGTGTTCCGGCGCCAGGCGGTAATTGATGGCGCACGTCCGGGCGCACGCCACTTTGGTCAAGCGCGCCATTAGCGCGCGGTGCGAGTCAATCGACCCGATGACGTATCCGCCCCCGTGCAGATACAAGAGCCTGGTCTTGCCCGCCGTGTCAGGGAATGCAAGCCACTCGCCCGGCAGCCCGTTCAGGTCCACGGCCTGGCACTGCAGCCCCTCCGGAACCGGCATGGCGCTGGCGAAGGTTTCAAAGTCGGCGCGCATGCCTTCCAGCGTCGCCGGCAGATTGCGCGCGCGTTCGCGGAGCAGAGCAAGGATCGGTTCTAATTGTGCAAGGCTCATCTCGTGGTCTCCAGGAACATGGTAGCGTTTTTGCACGAGTTAACGCCACCGCCAGGAACATACTCGGGAGGAATACGGACACCAGAGGCTAGCCCAATACCCGTGTGACGCGGGAAACCGCGTATTCGATATGAGGATGCGACTGGAAGGACCATGAGGGCTCCTCCCCGCGACCCACAAAGGCGGGGCATGCCTCGCCCCCGCAAGAAGCGGGAACCAAGTTTCGGGACAGCCTCCAGATGCGGAGACAACGCGGTTAACACCCCGTCAATTCCCTTTCAATAAGTTGACCGGCAAAGCGCCCTTGGCATACTTTCTTTCCCGGTACAGCGTCGCTGGCGAAGGGAGAACAACGGAAGATAGGGTGAAACCATGAAATCAAGAACAAGACCGGTTGTGACGACCTGTTTGTGTATGGTTGCCGCCCTGCTTGTGCAGGGCGCGAGTCTGGCGCAATCACCGGGCACGCCGCTGGACGGGTTGGAACGGCTGAAGGAAGGGCGGTCCATGCGTTCGTCCTCTTCCGACCCGGATTGGGTGAACGGCAACGGCGATGCGCGGCCTATCCTGCCGGGCGGCTCGCTGGTCATCGCGGACCTGGAAGGCCCCGGCATCATCACGCATATCTGGAACACGATTGCCGCGCAGGAACCGGGCTATTCGCGGCTGCTGGTAATACGCATGTACTGGGACGGCGAGGAGGCGCCGTCGGTCCAGGCGCCGATCGGCGATTTCTTCGTGATCGGTCACGGGATCGACGTTCCCTTCGAGTCGTTGCCGGTAACGGTCTCGTCGGACGGGCGCGCGCGCAACTGCTACTGGCCAATGCCGTTCCGGAAATCGGCAAAGATCACCGTGACCAACGAGGGCCGCAAGGCGGTCAGCGCCCTCTACTGGTATGTCGATTGGCGCAAGCTGCCGGAGCTGCCCGGCGATGCGGCGTATTTCCACGCCATGTACCGGCAGGAGCACCCGGCGGTACCGGCGCGCAACTACCAGATCGCGGATATCGCGGGCCGGGGCCACTATGTCGGTACGGTCATGAACGTGCGGCAGCACACGGGCAGCTGGTACGGCGAGGGCGACGACTTCTGGTTCATCGACGGCGAGACGGAGCCGAGCCTGCGCGGCACGGGCAGCGAGGACTACTTCTGCGACGCGTGGGGTTTCCGCAAGTTCGACGGACCGTACTATGGCGTGCCCGTGTGGGACAATTTCAAGGAAATGGGCAGGATCACGGCGTATCGCTGGCACCTGACCGATTCGGTCTCCTTCGAGCGGTCTTTGCGGGTCGAAATCGAGCACAAAGGCGTCACTTTCAATGAAGACGGGTCGGTGAAATCGGGCTTCGAGGAACGCGCGGACGACTTCTCGTCGGTGGCGTTCTGGTATCAGGTCGAGCCGCACAAACCGTTCGAGCCGCTGCCGCCCGCGTATGACCGCTTGTACGTGGACTACGCGAACCTGGTGGAGGGCGAATCGCTTGTTGAGCAGGCCAAGGCGAGCGAGGGCCCCGTTCTGACACAAGACGGCAGTTGGAGCGGCGGCAAGCAGTTCTGGTGGCAGCCGCAGGCTGAGGGCGAGTCGCTCGAACTACCTGTGTCGGTGCAGGAAGACGGCGACTACGAATTGACGCTGCTCATGACCCACTCCTGGGACTACGGCATATACCAGGCGCTGATCGACGGCAAACCCGCCGGCGTGCCCATGGACCTTTGGAGCGAAAGCGTCAAGACGGAGGAACACATTTTCGCCGCCGGGACGCTCACCGCGGGTCCCCACGTGCTGAAATTCGAGAACAAGGGCAAGAACAAGGAAAGCGACGGGTATTACTTCGGCCTGGACGGGTTTATACTGCAATCGCGCTGAACACGCCAGAACTTCAGGGAGGCGCCCCAATGACCAACCGGGGATTAGACGCTTCGAAAGCGCTGCTGGAGCTCATTCTCGGAATCCAGGCGTTGTTTGCGCTGGTTGTCGGCCTGCTCTTTACGCTCATGCTCTTCTTCGGCGAACCCGTCGAAGAACAGACAGGGGAACAATGAATCTGCCTTTGTCGCCGAGTTCGGAACCGGTTGCGTCCGCATGGCCGCGCGGGCCTGGTGCCCCGACCGCGACCGGATAGTCAGGAACCGGCGGGCTTCCCGGCGCTGAAGAGCAGGTCAAACAAGTCGTCGACCAGGGCTTCCGCGGCGTCAGGATGCCCCAGGCTTCTCGCGGCGCGGCCCATTCGCTCACGGTCTTCCGGACTGGCGAGCAGCCGCCGGATTTCCTCCGCCAGGCGCGGGCCCGTGCAGTCGTCGTTGAGCAGCATGAGCGCGGCGCCGGTTTCGGCAAAGGCGCGCGCGTTCTCTTCCTGGTGGTTGTCGGTGGCGTGCGGATACGGGATGAGAATGGACGGCTTGCCGAGGACGGCGATTTCGGCGGTGGTCGACGCGCCCGCGCGGCCGACGATGAGGTCCGCCGCGGCTGATGCGGTCACCATGTCCTCAATAAAATGGAAGACACGCACGGTCGCCTTGAGTTCCGCGGCAAGTTCGCGCGCGGCGGAGGCGTCCTCGGCGCCCGTCATCCAGAGGAATTGAGCATCCTCGGGCGCGAAGGCAGGCAGTGCGCCGGTCATGGCTCGGTTGATGGCGCCCGCGCCCTGGCTGCCGCCTGTCACGAGCACGACCGGCCTGCCGGGGTCGAGTTCAAGGCGGCGCTTGGCCTCGGCCGCGCCGGGCGGCTGGACAAAGCCCGCGCGCACGGGATTGCCGACCACGCGCGCGTTTTCACGCGGGTAGTCGCCGAGCGTATCGGGAAAGCTGAGATAAATGCGCCGGGCTTTCCCCGCCAGCATGTGGTTGGCCATGCCAATGCGCTTGTTCTGTTCGTGCAGCACGGTGGGCGCGCCGAAACGCTGGGCCGCCCACAACAGCGGCAGCGAGACGTAGCCGCCGACTCCGATAACGACGTGCGGGTCGAACTTGCGAAGCAGCGTTGTGGCGCGGGCGAGTCCCGCGGCAAGTTTTACGGCGACCCAGGCGCGACGCACAATGGCTTTGCGCGGCCAACCCTCGACAGGCACGGTGCGAAAGGGAATCTCGTTGGCCGCCGCAATCCGTTGTTCCAGCCCGCCCTCGCGTCCGACCCACTGCAAGAGCAGTTGGGGGTCCCGCTTGCGCAGTTCCTCGACAATAGCGAGCGCGGGCGAAGTGTGGCCGCCCGTGCCGCCGCCGGTAATCATGACTTTCATGGGGCCGCCTCCGCGTGAGCAACAGACTCAATGCCGGCCAATTGCGTTTATGACATCTGCTGCCTTCTCTCGCAGGATACCAATTTGGCCTCTCGAATTAGTAGGCCGGAAGCGGCTGTTGACCCGGCACGATGGAACGGCCGCCCGTTTCCTCCTGATGGACCTGGGCCCCGATGTTCACCAGCACACCCGCACAGGCCAGAAACACGACCAAAGCCGTGCCGCCGTAACTGATGAACGGCAGCGGCATGCCCTTGGTCGGCAGGAGCCCGACGGTGACGGCCATGATGAACGCCGCCTGAAAGGTGGTCCAGACGGCGCAGCCGCAGGCAAGCATGCTGCCGAACATGTCCGGCGCTTTCAGTACAATCCGGAATGCCGCTAACGCAAACCCCATGAACAGGGCCACAATAAAGAGCGAACCGAAGAGGCCCCGCTCTTCGCCAATCACCGAGAAGATAAAGTCCGTGTGAGCGGCGAAAAGGTAGTCCAATTTTTGTTCCCCGGCCCCGAGCCCCTGCCCCCAGAGCTCTCCCTGCGCAAACCCGCGCAGCGACTGGACCAACTGGAAGCTCGCGTCATCGCGATGCGCGGCCGGGTCCAGGAACGCGAGCAGCCGGTCGAAACGGTACGGCGTCTTGATCGCGATATAAATCACGCCGGCCACGCCGGCCACGCCGGTCAGCACAAGATAGATGAAATGGATGCCCGCGTTCCACATCACAATCAGGGAAACGCCGAGCAGCACGGCGGGCAGACCCAGGTCATTCTCCTTGTAAATGAGATATGCGTACAGGCCGGTCATGAAGAAGGGCGGAACAAAGCCCCGGAAGAGTTCCTTGGCATGCATGCGGTTCATGGTGAGCTTGACGGCGAGCCAGAGCAGGAGCGCGAACTTGGCTATCTCCGAGGGCTGGAACTGGAACGCTCCTATTTTGAGCCAACGGCGCGCACCGTCAACCTCGACGCCGAAAGGCGGAAAGAGCACCAGCACCAGCATGACGAGAGCAGCAAGGTTGATGACGCTGTAGAACTTCGCTTCGCCCAGCCGGTGATAGTCAAATCGGGCGAGCAGAAAGAACACCAGCAGGCCGACGCCGGCATAGGCAATCTGGCGGTGCAGCAGGCCGTAGCCGTCGCTGGCGCCGGTGGCGCTGTAAACCATGAGCACCCCGCAGGCGACCAGGATCAAAACGATCAATATGAGGGCTGTGGTTTCCCGTTGCATGACTAGACCTCCTCGGTATGAGCCCGGGATGCGATGGCCCGCACGCAGGCTTTGAAGTGGCGGCCCCGTTCCTCGAAACTCTTGTACCTGTCAAAACTCGCGCACGCGGGCGATAGCAGCAGCGCATCCCCCGCGGCGGCGCGCGCGCGCGCGCGCGCCACGGCATCTTCCATGTCCGCCGCGCGTGTCGTAGGCGCGAACGGGCCAAGTTCGTCCTCGATGCGCGCCGCGTCTTCGCCCAGCGTAATAATCGCCTTAACGCGCGCCTGCACCAGCGGCCCCAGGACGCTGTAACTGCTCCCCTTGCCCCGCCCCCCGGCGATCAGGACCACAGGCCGCGCAAAACTCTCGAGCGCGACCCGCAGACTGTCGATATTGGTGGACTTCGAGTCGTTAAAATAATCTACGCCGTCAACAGTCGCTACGTACTCGATACGATGCTCGACCCCCTGGAACGCGCGCAGTCCGGCAAGCACATCCTCCTGCGGAAAGGCTCCCGCCCGCATCATGGCAAGCGCCGCGGCGATATTCTGGGCGTTGTGGCGTCCGGGAAGAGGCGAATCGGCCGCCGCAGCCACCTGTTCAGAGCCCCAGCGGTACACCCGCCCGTCAAACCAGACCCCCGCGGCAACGGGGCGTTCCAGACTGAACCCCGCCCGCTCGACGCCCGGGCGCGTCTGCATCGGTGCGACCCAGGGGTCGTCTTCGTTCAGAACGGCAATATCGCCTTCGCGCTGGAACGCGAACAGGCGCGCTTTCGCGGCGGCGTAGCCCTCCATCGTCTTATGCCGGGCAAGATGGTCCGGCGTCAGGTTAAGCACGCAACCGATCCAGGGACGGAACGACGCGGCGGCTTCGAGCTGATAGCTGCTCACCTCGAGCACAATGAATTCGGGAATGGGCTCCGCCATGACGGCGGCGGAAAAGGGCAGGGCGTTGTTGCCCGCGAGCAGCACGGAGAGACGGCAGGCCGAGACCATGGCCCGCAGGAGTTCAGTTGTGGTCGTCTTGCCGTTGGTGCCCGTGACGGCGAGCACGCGGGAGTGGCAGTGCCACGAGGCAACTTCCAGTTCTCCAAGGACGGGCACGCCGCGCGCCCGGATTTCACGCAGCGGTATCGCATCAAGAGGCACGCCGGGGCTGGGCACACAGAGGTCCGCGCCGTCTATGGCCCGGTCGGTGTGCCGCCCGGTTTCGTAGGCGACGCCCAAGCCGTCGAGGGCCGCGCACAACGCGGGCTTCCCCGGACCAGACTCGCTCACAAAAGGCCGCGCGCCGCACTGGAGCAGCAGCCGCGCGAGCGCCACGGCCGTTTCGCCCAGGCCGATAATGACGACTCTGTTTCCTCGCAGCTCCAACGCGGCTTCCTAACGCAGTTTCAGTGTGCCCATGCTCATAATCGCGAAGAGGATCGCGATGATGTAGAAGCGCATGGTGACTTTGGTTTCGGACCAGCCTAGAAGTTCGAAGTGATGGTGCAACGGGGCCATCCGGAAGACACGGCGGCCCGTGAGCTTGAACGACGCAACCTGGACCAACACGCTGAGCGCCTCTAGCACGAAGAGGCCCGCGACAATAGGGAGAAGCAATTCCTGCTTGGTGAGGATAGCCATGGTGCCGAGAGCGCCGCCGAGGGCCAGCGAACCGGTGTCGCCCATGAAGATCTCGGCCGGATGCGCATTGAACCAGAGAAACCCGAGACCCGCGCCGAGAATAGCGGCGCCGAAAACGAACAGTTCCACCGCCTCGGGCACGTAGGTAAGGTACAAGTAGTGCGACCAGTCAGAACGGCTGACGATGTACGCGATGCCTGTATAAGCCATGAGCGAAATGATGGAAACGCCCGCTGCGAGACCGTCCAGCCCGTCCGTGAGATTCACCGCGTTCGAGATTGACACTATCACGAAGATGACAAAGAACAGATAGAAGAAGCCAAGTGGAATGAGCAGGTTCTTGAAACCGGGCACGTTGATCTTCGTGTGCAGGTCGGAACCGCTGCCGACAAGCTGAGCCGGAAGCGCGGTTTCGAGAAGCATCCGGTTCCGCCGCAGCAGCTCGGGGCGCTCCAGGGACGCTGCATCGCGCCCGGCCAGGCTGGCCAGTTCCTCCGACATCTCCCGGCCCGCCCAGACCGTCGGCTCGTAGAAATCCGGCTGGTCGAGGAGCCGGTCCAGGCCGCGGATGATCGCCCGTTCCTGCGTATCGGTCATGCGCAATTGGCCCAGCGCCCCGCGGACGGCCTGCTGTGCTTCCTCGTCGAGCCATTCCCAGACACGCCCGTTCGGCGAGTCCGCCGGGGCCGCCGCGCCAGCAGCGAGGGCGTTCACGAGGCCGGGCCAGTCCCGAACGTCGTTCGGGGCAACGTCCATGGCTCCGACGGTAATCGGTTTCACCACGAGGTACACGCCGAGGACGGCGCCGGTCGCAATCTGGCCGATAAATTTGGCGCGGGCGCTGAGCCCCTCGTTGCGTTTGCGGCGCAGCTTGGTATAGTCGTCGATGAAGCCCACGACGCCCAGGGCGCAAAATACAAAAACCGCAAGCCACAACAGACGATTCGCCAGAGTGCTCCACAGCAGCAGCGCGAGCAGGGTTGCCAGGATAATCATGGCGCCGCCCATCGTGGGGGTGCCGGCTTTGCCCTTGTGGAGTTCGTGCAGGTCCGAAACGTGCTCCTTGCGGATGTACTGGCCGATCTTGAGCGAGGTCAGCAGGCGGATAATGGCGGGGCCAAAAAAGATGCAGAACAGGAAGGCGGTGACGGCCGCGCCGCCCGCGCGAACGGTGTGATAGGCGAAAACGTTGAACGGCCCGAAAAGGGGCACGAGTTGCATCGCCAGATAATAGAGCATAACCGCTGTTACCGCCTCGAAATTACTGGTGAAATTCCTTGTGCATGCCCTGCGCGAGCCGCCGCACCTGGGCGGCAACGTTCCTGATCTGCCGGTGCCAGACTACGGCCACCACCCCCGCCATCGTCAAGAAGGCCATTACCAAGCTGTTCATAGCGCGTTCTCCCCGGGCTGCTCCGCGTAGATGACGCGTAGCGCCTCAATCACCTTCTCCATGCGCATGCCGCGCGAACCTTTCACCAGAAGCACGTCGCCGGGCCGCGCCTGCGCCGCGATCGCCTCGGCCATGGCCCGGTGTTCGTCTATGACGGCCGCGTCCGGGACGCCCGCCGCACGGGCCGCGCCAGTCATATCGGGGGCGTGAGGACCGCGCGCGTAAAGGTGCGCGACCCGTGCCGCGGCCGCGCGCGCGCCGGCCTCGCCATGGAGTTCGCGGGCGGCGCCGCCCAATTCAAGCATCTCCCCGAGCGCCGCGAAGCGCGCGCCAGCCGAAGGCCTGTCGGCCAGCGCCTGGAGCGCGGCGGCCATGCTCGCGGGATTCGCGTTGTACGAATCATCCAGGATTTCCAGCGGGCCCATGCGCACGACACGGAAATGCGCCATCCGGGCGCAGGCTTCGCGCAAGGGGCCTTCGAATTCGTCTATGCCGTGGCGCAATCCCACCGCGACGGCCAGCAGTACGTTGACGGCATGAGCGCGCACGGCCAGCGGCAGGCGCAACCGGCCCACCGGCTCGATCTCGAGCGCCATTTCGCCGGAGGGGGCGAAGCCGCACGAGCGCAGCACGACATCGCCCGAACCGCCGAAACGCACCTTCTCGCCGGGAAATCGGCCTGCAATTTCCATGCAACGTGTGTCGTCCGTGTTGACATAGAAGCAGCCGTCCGAGGGCAGCGCATCGACGATTTCGCCCTTGGCGCGTGCCACGGCTTCGATACTGCCGAATCCTTCGAGATGGGCGGGCGCGATGAGGGTGATGGCGGATTCGTCGGGCTGAACCAGCATGCACAAGCCCGCAATCTCGCCCGGGTGGTTGGCGCCCAGTTCGAGCACGCCGAATTCCGTGGCGGCGTCCATGCGCAGCAGTGAAATTGGGCAGCCGATCTCGTTGTTGAGGTTGCCTTCCGTTCCGGCAACGAGAAAACGCGAGCCGAGCACGGAAACGGTGAGGTCCTTCGCCGTGGTCTTGCCGCAGGATCCGGTTATGGCGAGCACCGGAATGTCCAATTGCGCGCGGTGATACGCGGCGAATGCCTGAAGCGCGCGCAGCGGCTCGTCCACGACCACGCAGGGGCCTTCCGGATGGACCCCGCGGCACAAGGCCCCCGCCGCGCCCTTCCGGAACGCTTCCGGCACGAACGCTTCCGCGTCGAAATTCGGCCCGCGCAAGGCCACGAACAGGTCGCCGGGGCGCAATTGGCGGGTATCGGTGGACACGGACGAAAAGGCGGCATCCGCCGCGGGGGTGGGCGCGCCGACGGTCTGCGCGAGGCGAGTCACTGTGTATTCCCAAGGCATCAGCAACGCTCCTCGAGCAGTTTGCGCGCCACCTCACGGTCATCGAAGTGATGCTTCGTCTTTCCGATGATCTGGTAGTCTTCATGCCCCTTGCCGGCGATAAGGACCAGGTCGCCGGTCTCCGCCATGCCCAGCGCATGCGCGATAGCCTCGGCGCGATTCTCGATGACGGCGTAGTCCTCGCCTTTTCGCTTGTTCGCAGACTGGATGCCCGCCTCGACATCGAGCAAGATGCGCAGCGGGTCTTCCGTGCGGGGATTGTCGGAGGTGACCACCGCGTAGGTCGCCAGTTCGGCGGCGACGCGGCCCATCTTCGGACGTTTGCCACGGTCCCGGTCGCCGCCGCATCCGAAGACGAGGATTACGCGCTCGTTGCATAAGGCGCGCGCCGCGGTGAGCACGTTACGCAGCGCGTCATCCGTGTGCGCGTAATCCACCACGACCTGGAAGTCCTGTCCGGCGTCTATGGGCTCGAAACGCCCGGGCACGCAGGGCATCGCCGCGATGCCCTCGGCCACCACGCCAACGGGGATACCGAAACCGCCGCAAACGGCGGCGGCGCACAACGCGTTGCTTACGTTGTGCTCGCCCAGCAGCGCCATCGCGACTTCCGCTTCGCCCCAGGGGGATTCCATGTGAAACGTGGTCCGGCGCAGTTCCGCCCGTACGCGCGTGGCGCGGCAATCGCCGCGTTTCCCGAAGGTGTAGCAGGGAACCTGGGATGCCGCGAGGAAACAGTCCGCAGAAGGGTCATCGCGGTTGACCACGGCAAACCGCCCCGGGCCGTGCAGGCGGTGAAAGAGCTTCAATTTGGCGTGCCGGTAGGTGTCCATGTCCTGGTGGTAATCGAGATGGTCCTGGGTCAGATTGGTGAAAGCGGCGGCCTGAAATTCGATGCCGGCGACGCGGTCCTGGTCCAGCGCGTGGGAGCTGACCTCCATCACGACGTGCGTCATCCCCTTTCCGCGCGCCAGCGCAAAGTGCTCGGCCAGAGTTTCGGCGAAGGGCGTCGTGTGCGGCGCGGGGCTGGCTTGGCCCGCGACCTCATAGCCCAGCGTGCCGAATTTGGCCGCGCGCAATCCCGCGGCCTGGAGGATGGAATGAATAAGGAAAACCGTGCTGGACTTGCCGTTGGTGCCGGTCACCCCGATGACGACAAGATGCTCCGACGGATTTCCATGCAGCGCATGGGCGATAATCCCCGCGGCTGCGCGCGGCGCGGAACACCCAACGTAGGGCAGCCCGCACAGTTCCGCAAGTTCCGTTCTGTTGCCCAGGATGGCCACGGCGCCGGCGGTCGCGGCCTGGGGTGCAAATGCGTGGCCATCGGCGGTTTCGCCCTGCACCGCTATAAAAAGGCTGCCGGGCCGAACCTTGCGGGAATCCTCGGTGACAGCGTCAAACGTGAAGTCACGCCCCGGCGAGGGGCCGAGACCTAGCGTCTCACATAGTTGTTGTCTGGTCATGCTGGGGCCCCATATGGCGGTTCGAGAACAGGAGCCGGCACACCCCCACCTGAGTAATCGGGGTGCCGGCAGGGGGCTGTTGGGCGATCACGCGCCCCATGCCCTGAGGGGTCCAATCCAAGCCCAGTTCCATCAACCGTTGATGCGCTTCTGCTTTCGTCATGCCGGTGAAATCAGGCAGTCCTTGAACCCACTCCGTACCATCCCGCTCGCGCGTGACAAGTTCCACGTCGTCGAAGGAATCCAGGAAAAGGGTGCGCGCCCTCTCTTCCTTGGCGAGCACGACGCGGGGCCCCATGACATCGATGTCCTCCTCGGTGCCCGCTTCCGTGTCGATGTCTTCCTGGACGGGGTCAGGCTCGACCTGAAGGCGGATAAGTGCTTCCCGCATCACTTCCCGGAAAGCCGGCCCGCACACGTAGCCGCCGAAATGCCGCTTGATCATAGGTTCGTGAATGATGATCACGCCGACGAGACGCGGGTCGCGCACCGGCGCGAAACCCGCAAAAATGGCCGTAAACCGGTCTTTGTCGAAGCCGCGACGGTCTTTGTAAGCTATCTGCGCGGTCCCGGTTTTGCCGCCGACACGGTATTCGGGGATGCTCGCCATGGTGCCGGTGCCGTGCATGACCACCTGATGGCACAAGTCGCGCATGGTGGCCGATGTTTCCGGCGAGAGGATCGGGTGCGCCGGCGCGCCGCCCCCGCGATACAGGACCTCGCCGTCCCGGCTTTCCACACGGTCCAGCATGTACGGCTGGATGAGAAAGCCGCCGTTGGCAATCACGGCCATGGCACGGGCGATTTGAGGCATGGTCACGGCGATTTCCTGGCCGATGGGCAATGCGCCCATGGTGAGGCGGGTCCAGCTTTCCCGCGGATGGACGATGCCGGGTTCTTCGAAGGGCTGCAGGTCCTGCGTGCAGCGCACGCCGAACCCGAACCGATGAATCCATTCGGACAACGCGTCCGGGCCCAAGTCCCGCGCCACTTTCACGTGGCCGATGTTGCTCGACTCGGCGAACACCTCCGCGAAGGTCGCCTCGCCCATCTTATGGACGTCGCGGATCCAGTGGCCATAGGGATTGTACCGGCCCCACTCGCAGAAGACGGGGGTTCCGGGCGTAACAATGCCCTGTTCGAGCGCGGCGGAAGCCGTGACAATCTTGAAGACGGAGCCGGGCTCGAACACGTCGCGAAGCGCGCCGTTCTTCCACAGTTTTTCGTCGTACTCTTCAAAATGATTGGGGTCGAACGCGGGACGGTAGGCAAGGGCCAGGATAGCGCCGGTGCGCGCATCCATAATCATGCCCATGCCGCGCGCGGCGTTGCAGCGCGCCATGTTCGCCTCGATGGCCTGCTCGAGCGCGCGCTGGATGACCGCGTCGATGGTCAGATAGACGTGGTCTCCCCCTTCCGGCGGCCTGGATTCGAGTGTAAGAGAAGAAAGCAGGTTGCTGCGCCCGTCTTTTCGGCCCCGGTGTTCGCCGGGAACCGAGCGCAGCCACTTGTCAAATTCGAGTTCGATACCTTCGCAAGCGTTGCCGATGCGGTTGACAAAGCCCAGGAGCGGCGCGGCCACCATCTCCTGGGGGTAATAGCGCATGGGCTCGTAAACGACAAAGACGCCCTTGCCCGCGACCGCGGCTATCTGCTTGAGTTCCTCGCCGGAAACCTCGGTGACCCAGCGGCGCAGGTAGACAAACCGGCGCGGTTTGCCATCCTTGGTGCGCTTTGAGAGATTGGCGATCGTTTCGTCCTCGTCGATGCCCAATTCCAGGTTCAGGAGCAAGGCGACGCGTTCCGGCTCCTCGACCGTCTTGGGGTCGGCGCACAGCGCCGGGATCTTGTCGTCGGTGGCGAGGAGAATGCCGTTGGAGTCGTAGATGTTGCCCCGGGAAACATGGACGGAGACCAGCCCCTTGTGCACGTCGCCTTCCTTGCTCAGATACGCGGCTGGCAACAGGTGCGCGAACAGGACCTTGACGATGATGGCGCCGAAAGCGAAGGCGAAGAAGCCCATGGTCGCGTAAACACGCGCGCGGCGCCATTTATCGGGCATGGCCGCGTGAAACACGTCGTCGTCGCGTCGCGCACGCTGTCTTCCGGGAATTCCATGCAACGAAGACATAATGTGTCCTCCAGCAGCCGGCGGTCAGAACGAGCCGAGCTGGCTTTCCGGCGATTCGTCGAGCATCCAGGGTGCGACAGGGCCGGCAGCCGCGCGCCCGGGACCCGATGACCGGGCAGGGAGCGCGGGCGCGGCCGGAGCGTCCGGCGCGGACGATGAGCTGCTCGCGATTTCGAGTTTGGGCGGCTTCTCGTACAGCGCCTCCTCGAGGGGGTCGACCAGGATCGTCGCCACCTGGTCGGGCTGCGGCTCGACAAGCCCGAGGTCGGGCGCGCGGTTCTGGAGCTTCTCGATGGCAAGCCAGCGGGCCTGCTCGACATACAAGTCCCGCAGCCGCTCCTTGACCCGGCCAATCTCCGTCGTCGCCTCGAGAATCTGGTAGTCGGACCGCCAGATCTGCGTGTTCAGCCATACCTCGTAAAAGGCGGATGCGAACGGCGCAATGAACAGAGGCGCCCACCGGACCCAGCCGTACAGCGTGGCATGGCGCGCGCGCTTATCGCGCATACGCACGGCTCTTACATGGTCGCTCATAGTCGTTCCCCTACTCGCAGCCGCGCGCTCTTGGCGCGCGGGTTGTCCCGTATCTCTTCCTCAGCGGGGCGGAGCGGCGCGGGCGTCAACAACCGTATCCGCGGCGGGACGCATTCGCGCACGCGGCCATCGGGCCATAGCAGGCGCTGTTCCCGGGCGGCATCGCGCAGCACGGTCTTGCTGACCCTGTCTTCCGCGCTGTGAAAAGCGATGACGCACAGCCTGCCGCCAGGCCGCAGCGCGTCAATCGCCTGGCGCAGGCCCGCATCGAGAAATTCCAGCTCAGAGTTCGTGCTCATCCTCAGACTTTGAAATACTGTTCTCAGTTCGTCCGGTTCGCGGCCCGCGAACGGCAGCGCTTCGCGCACGGCCGCGGCAAGGTCGCCGGTGGTCCGCAGCGAGCCCGCCTCGCGGCGCCGCAGGATGGCCTTGGCGACCCGGCGGGCCGGGCGCACGTCGCCGAAGGCCTTCAGGTCGCGCACCAGTTCGTCGAATGAGACCGCCCCGAGATAATCAGCGGCGGTCCGCCCGGCCGTGGTGTCCATCCGCATGTCCAGCGGGGCGTCGACGGTCCACGAGAAGCCCCGGGCCTCCCCGGCGATCTGCATGCTGCTCAGGCCGCAATCCAGAAGCACGCCATCGGCCTGTGCCACGCCCTGCCCGTCGAGGATTTCGCGGAGCAGGCCGTAATTGCCATGCACGACGGTCACGCATTCAAATGTCTTGAGCCGCTCCCGCGCCAGGGCCACGGCGAGCGGGTCCCGGTCAATGGCGACCAGCCGGCCGGTAGTCAGGCGCTGCGCGATGAGCGCGGCATGCCCGCCGGCGCCGGCGGTGCCGTCCACGTATGTCCCCTCGGGCCGGACCCGCAGCCATTCGATGGCGGGGCCGGCCATGACGGGCACGTGCGGCAAATCGGCCTTGCCCGGCATGGGGCGTTCTCCGAGGCGCGGCGGCCGGGGAACCGGCCGCTACGCCGCCTTGCGATACGAGTCGATGGCGACGGTCTCGTCTTCGTAAATCTCGAAAAGGTGCAGAATCCCCGCCATGCGCATGATGCGCCGGGTGTAGAGATTCACGCCCGCAAGCCTCAAGTCGCCGCGGCAGGCGCGGAACTGGCGCAGGCACTCGACCAGAAGACCCAGTCCTAGATAACTAACAAAGTTTACATCCGTCAGGTTCACGACCAGCCGCGCGCGCTGGTCTTGCAGGCACCCGCCAAGGCTGAGGCGCAAGTCCTTCGCGCCTTCCTCGTCGAGGTCGCCCACCGGCCGCAATACCGTCACCGCTCCCGATTCCAGTCTGTGCACGTTCATGTTGGCGCCCTTTCTCCCTCGCGTTACAGGTCTGAGGTATTGTCAGTGCCGGCGCCTACCGCGACGACGGCACGCCCCTGATCGCTGGGCACGGCGCTAATACCCCGAGCCATATCCTTCAGCTGGGGTTCACGAACCTCCCGGAAGGCGCGCCATGCCTCCAGATTCCAGATTTCTATATGCTCTCCAACGCCGACAACCACCGCTTCCGTGCGCGGCTGCAGACCCGCGTGGTCGCGCAGGTAGGGCGCGAGAGGCATCCTGCCCTGGCCATCCAGCGCAACTTCTGTTACACTACCGAAGAGAAGCCGCCGGAAATCGAGCGCGTACGGGTCCATCGGCGCGTAGTGGCCGAAATGGTCCACGACCTTCTGCCACTCTTGATGTGGGTAAAGGAAAATGCAGTGGTCATAACCGCAAGCCATATACCAGTCCGAGTGCTTCAGCACACGCATGGTTTGCCGCAGGCGCGCCGGGATCGTAATCCTTGCCTTGTCGTCTATTGTTGTTTTCGTCTCGCCGTAATACATGGGGCTAACCATCTTTCCCCACGACAACCCACTTCATAGGACTTCTTGTAGCAATTCTGCTGCTCATTGTCAAGAGTCTTTTTTTCATCACGATGGGACCGCTTGTTCGCCGTACTCGAAATCGCACATCCTTGAGAAGATTATGACCACAATATGTAGTGTTCGATTGGGCGAAAGCAGTTTATAGTAACGCAATATGTCGAAATTGCGGAAGTTGCTATTCTTGCACATTTCATGCACCTGAATACTGGAAAGGAAAGTGGTTGATCGTGGGGACAATTCCTGCACCCGCGCGCACGTTTCCCCCACTTCGCCCCACCGCCGCCGTGAGACGGGGTTTCCATGAGCCGGCAACGCCGGGCCTGCGCCGTTTGCGATTTCCATCGCAGCCCGCCATGATGCTACAATCAAGGTGAAGGCTGCGGGAAGGCTAGAAGGAGTGTTTTGCCATGACGCGCGCGGCGACTTCGAAGGGTGACAGAGGGTCTGCGCTGAAGGCCCTGCTCATCGTGGTGATAGGCGCGGGAGTGGTCGCACTGGCCGTCGGCCTTATCCTTTTCCGTGAACCCGCCCGGGAGACCCCGCCCCCACCATCCGCGCCGTCCGCGCCCGCGCCTGTCATTGAGGAACAGCCCGCGGCCGAGGCGCCTCGCGTAATCACCGCTCCCTATGGCAAGAGCGAGTATGCGGCCGCGATAGAAGACGGATTGACCTTTGCCGCGGAACATCATCTTTACCATCGCCGGGATTGGCAGATCTACTGTATCCTGGACTTTTTGCGGCGGAAATTCGGGCTGGATGATAAATACGAGATAGCGAATACGTGCCCTCCGGAGTTGCTGGAGGTGGAGGACCGCAAGACAGCGCACCTGCTTGGCCGATTCGTGGACCCGGCGCACCGTATCGAACAGGCAGACCTTGACGCGGCCGGCGACCCAATCACGGAGACGATGGCGCGCACGATGTACTGCGACTTGTATCCGGTCGATGCCGCTTTCGTGGACCGGACTCTGTCCATTATTGCCCAGGCAACTCCGCCCGACAATCAGCTCGCCGGTTACGTGAAGACCCATTTCATCATGAGTCTTCAATGGCTCGCGGAAAACGGCTGCGCAGGCGCGTTTCCCCAGATTCTCGCGGCGCGAGACAGCTTCGCGGACGTGCTGTGCGGCATCGTAGAGCAAGAGAAGGCAAGTACGGACCTCGCTTTTGAAGCGATGGCATTCCTGTTCTATCTGGGTTTCGGGGACCGCGTGAACGAGGCGTGGGTGGCAGTCCTGGCCACGCGACAATTGCCAAGCGGCGGGTGGGTTTACGATCCCGAGCAAAACCGCGATGACCCGGGACACGGCCACCCGACGGTCCTGGCGGTCTGGGTGCTGCTGGAACACGCCCTGCCGGATACGCCGCATATGCCCTGGCTGGGCCGCGCCGGCGATGACGCGTCCTCGGGAAAGACCGGTCCGGGTCAGTAGAAAGTACGGTTATTGACAAACTTCCGGAGCTCATGTAGGATGCTGACGGCGCAATAGAAGCCGTGAAGGTTTAGATTTAGAGGCATCAGGCTGCAGGTGATCGTATCGCTTTGTGGTGCGGTCTGTGAATATGTCCGCGGGGTTGGGTAGTTGGATGTTGGTTTCGTATCTTGGGTGGGCGGCCGTGACGTCCCCCGGGAATAATAGTGTTCAGGGTATCATGGTTCATAGGCAACATCAGTGCCGAGACCTCGGCGACCGGGTGTCCGGGGTATCGGGAAAAGGAATCAGCCGATGAAGAAGCGCATTCTGGTACTGTGTTTGACGCTGATAGCGGCGGCGCCGGGGCTGGCTTACGCGCAGTATGATTTCGACGCCATACTGACGAACCTGCCCGCGCGGCTAGATGTGGCCACGGTCAACAACTGGTCCGCCGGCGCGCAGGTCTGGCAGTACGTCGTGCCCAACGGGTCGGGGACTTGGCAACAACTCAGCGCAACGTTTGTTGGCCAGGACCATACGGGCGACGGCATCGACGACGACGACCAGCTCGCGCTGCTGGCCAAGATTCTGAATAATGACGCGTGCACGCGGGCGTTGCTTGGCGACGCCAAGATGAACGCCATCCAAGCGGCCTTCGCCGCCAATGTTGCGCGTGTTCAGCAATTCGAGTTGAGCATCTGCCTGGAAATCCTGAACTCCACCAGGATCAGCGCGCGCATTGACTCCGGTATTACCTTCATCGGCTGCATATCCCTCAGCAACCGGCCCGCATGGATGGGCAATACCTATATCACCACGGGCGCGCCGGCAACCTTAAGCATTACCGTGGATACGGGGATTATCGGCAATTACACCCTGAATCAGTCCGCCGACATCCCCAGTCTGTGGGGCGGCGACGGCATTCTGGAGGCAGTGAACACGGGTTTCTCCGGCGATATCGCGAACCTGCTCGCGGCGTGGCTGACCATAGGCGACCAGAATAACGTGGACTACATGCAGGCCGTAATTGCGCAGGTTTTCGCCCGGGGCGTGCTTCCGAACATCGCCACCATTATTCTCGACGCAATAGGCAAGAGCGGCGAGAAGCAAGGATGGGATATTGACGAGGAGACCCTTGCATACACCATTAATTCAAAGAATTACGACCTGCCCGCACAAGGCGACATAAACATCGACGTCACGTTCCCCTCGCCGGGCTATCAGATTCAAATCGGGGACGGGTGCGGCTCCCCGGACTACGAGTACGTCAGAATACTCCGCTTCGTAGGCAGGATTTTGGGGAGTTGCGTCGAAAACGGGCTTGAAGGCTGGTTGGGCAATTATCAAGCAAACGGGAACGGGTTTGTTGGGTATCCGGGGTGGCTCTCAGCGGCGGGCAGCCTGAACGAGATCGGAGCGATAAACGTCCTTTCCTATACGAATTATGGCCGCGACCGCACTTCGTTCTTCTTGAACGAATGGGCGGGGTACCCGGCCCTCGGGTTCAACCCGCAGCCGCAGAGCCCCGTCTCCGCCCTCAACTACGGCGGCTCCAACTGGAACTTCGGCGCGAGTCTGCAACTGACGCCGTCGGGGCTTGCCGACGTGACCCAACCGACCAATTATCAGTGGCAGTGGTGGAACGGCAGCGCATGGGAGAACATCGCGGGCGCGACGACGCTCGGCTGGACGCTGCCGCTCAACTTCCTGGGCACGCGCAGCTACCGCGTGACCGTGACGGCGCCGAACGGCGCGTGCGGTTCCGGAACCAGCAGCGCCGCGAACGTGGAAGTGGTCCCGCCACCAATCAATATCACGGACCAGCCGGACGGCGCGACCGTGACTTACGGGAACAACTACGGCCTGAGCGTGGCGGCGAACATCGCCGTCGGCGGGTTGACCTATCAGTGGCAATTGAACGGCGGTGATATCCCCAGCGCAACCGGCGCCAGCTACACCATCACCAACGCCGATTTCGGCGATGAGGGTTACTATCGCTGCGTCATCACCTCGGACACGTTCCCCGGCCACCAGCGGATTTCGGACCAGGCGTTCGTGGACGTCGAAGCGCCGCCGATTACCGTAACCGTGCAGCCGTCGGGCGCCACGATACCGGAAGGCGGCTCGCACCTCCTGCAGACGGACGCAACCATCTCCACCGGCGGCCTGACCTACCAGTGGCAATTGAACGGGTCGGACATACCGGGCGCAGCCGGCAAGACCTACAGCATCACGAACGCGGGCGGCGACGACCAGGGCAACTACCGGTGCCGCATTACGTCCGACACCTTCCCGGGCCACTTGACGTACAGCAACACGGTCTTCGTGCGCGTGGGCACGGCCTTGGTCTTCTACGTGGACCAGCAAAGCCCGGCCGCGCCAGGCACGGAAGACGGCACATCGTGGGATACGGCCTTCAAAACCATCCAGGAGGGCGTCGACGCCGCATGGGGCGCGGGCGGCGGCGAAGTCTGGGTGGCGGGCGGGCCGCAACCCGGCGGTTACGTGTATGACGAAGTGCGCACGGAACCGTGGGGCAACCCGCCGGTTACGGGTTCGCTCGTGCTGAAGGACGGCGTCGAACTCTATGGCGGTTTCGAAGGCTACTGGGGCCGCAAGGAAGTGACCCGCTCGCAGCGCGGCGTACGGCGCGCCATCACCGTCATCGACGGCTCCGTGGCGCGCGGCGGCGTGCCCGCGTATCACGTCGTGGTTATCGGTAGAGAAAGCGACCCGAGTGGCGGCGTGCGCCTCGATGGCTTCGACATCAGCGGCGGCAACGCGGCAGGCACCGCGGGCGCTTACCACACGTGGCGCGGCGGCGGCGTGTACAACTGGCTGTCCAGCCCGACGATTGCGAACTGCACGTTCTACGGGAACGCAGCAGCGATATCGGGCGGCGCCATCGCGAACGAAGGCATCGACGGCGTAATTACGCCGACGCCCGAGATCGTGAATTGCGTGTTCTTCACCAACCATGCGGACCGGCAGGCCGACGACAACTTGCCGCCGAATCCCATTCGCGGCGGCGGCGCCATCTTCAACGACTTCGCCGCGCCGAAGATCACGTACTGCACGCTCACGCTGAACTCGCTCGGCACACCGGCCTACACCCCGTTCGGCAATCTGAGCGGCGGCATCTACGACTGGGAGTCCGCACCCGCGGTGAACAGCTGCATCGTTTGGGCGAACGCGGGCGGGGGCATCCAGGACCAGGGCGCATTGGGCAGCACCAACGCCGCCATAGTGACCTACACGGATGCTCAGGCGCCGGCCGTCGGCCCGGGTCCGGGCAACATCAGCGTTGACCCCGTGTTCCTGACCCCCGCGGGTCAGGAATTCGAACTGACTCCGGCGGTCTCTCCGTGCATCGACGCGGGCGACCCGGCCAACCCGGCGCCGCTGCGCGACCTGCCGGGCGCGCCGCGGCCGCAACAGGCCCTCGTCGACATGGGCGCGTATGAATACGTGCCTGTGGGGCCCGTGGCAATGTGCCAGAACCTTACGCTGCCGTTGGATGAGTCCTCGCAGGCGGTAGTGACGCCGCAGATGGTTCGCGACCCGGCCATGCCGGTGCCCGCGGGCGGTCAGTGGCGCATCAAGATCGACAATGGCGGCACGCCGGGGTACTCGCTGACGTTCGGTTGCGATGACCTCGGCCCGCAGCCGGTCACGCTGACCGTGATCGATTATCACGGTCAGACCGACACGTGCACGGCAACGGTAACCATCACGGATGAAGAGCCGCCTGTCGCGGCGTGCAAGGACATCACCGTGCAGTTGGACGGCACGGGCGCGGCGTCGATCACGCCGCAGGATGTGGACAACGGCAGCACCGACAACTGCGGCATCGACTGGGGCTCGAGCACGGCCGTGCCCGACACCTTTGCTTGCGCCGACATCGAGGATTCGCCGATCACCGTGACGCTTACGGTCGTCGACCTGGACGGCAACAGCGATACGTGCCTGGCGCAGGTTACAGTGGAAGACACGCTCGCTCCCGTGATGGCGTGCAAGGACATCTCGGTCGACCTGGATGCCTCAGGCAACGCTTCGATCGGGACGGCAGACGTGGACAACGGGACGGCGGATAATTGCGACACGGCCCTCGACCTGTCGCTCGACGTCAGTTCGTTCACGTGCGCCAACCTGGGCCCGAACACCGTCGTGTTGACGGCCGAAGACGATTACGCAAACAGCGACACCTGCTCCGCGATTGTGACGGTCAATGACGTGACGCCCGCGGTGATCACGCTGAACGGCGACGCCTACGTCGAAGTTCCGAAGGGCGATGCGTATACCGAACTGGGCGCCGTTGCCGATGACGCCTGCGACGGGCAGCAGCCGGCAGTCGTCGGCGGCGACGTCGTGGATGTGAACACGCTCGGCTTCTACACGGTGGACTACGACTACACCGACGGCAGCGGCAACGTCTCCACGACGGTGTCGCGCACGGTGCGCGTGGTGCCGAGGCCCGTTATCACCATCATCGGCTCCAACCCGGCGACGGTGGAGTGCAAGGGCGTCTACAACGACGACGGGGCAACGGCGTTCGACGATGTGGACGGCGACCTCACGGCTAGCATTATCACAACCGGTCTGCCGGTCGACACCACCTACACGGGCAATTACCCGGTCGTCTACAGCGTCACGAACAGCTTCGGCGTCACAACCGAAGAAACCCGCATTGTCCAGGTCGTGGACAGCGTCGCGCCGGTCTTCAGCGTAATTGGGCCCACCACGTTCTATGTCGTGAGGGGTACCACGTGGACCGCGCCGGCAATCACCGCGTCTGACGATTGCGACGGCCCGACCATCCTGTTCAGTCTGGTCATCGGCGGCGATTACCCGGTACCCACGGACACCCTGGGCGATTACACCGTCACGTTTGACTTGTCGGACCGCTACGGCAACTCGGCGCCGACGGTTTATCTCACGGTCCACGTGTATGACCCGCTGGCGTTCCCGGTGCAGCCACAGGATGACGAGGCCTATGTGGACGACCCGGCCTTCGACCTGTCGGCAGAGTTCGCGGGCGGCTACAACGCGACCACGTACGAGTGGTCCCGCGTGGAAGACTCCACGACGACCCCGCTCGGCGTCCAGCCGGTCACGGGCAATACGGTCACGATCACGGTCGACCCGGCTACGGTGGGTGTTGGCCAGTACCAGTACTTCGTGCGCGTCACCGACGAAGTCGGCACGACACAGTCGGATTCCGCCGACGTGGCGGTCGCCAACCACATGAGCATCACCGATGACATCGACAGTGCGGAGGTGGTCATCGGGTCGTCCCACGACATGACCATCGTGGTGGACGGCGGCCTCGGCACGCTGACGTACGAGTGGTACAAGGACGACGGCCTGAAGGTGATGCAGTTGCTGCTGAACGGCGGCAATATCTCCGGCGCCGATACGGCCACGTTAACCATCGACCCGTTCAACGCCGGCGACGCGGGCGACTACCAGGTGGTCGTCTCGGATAACTACGAGTCGTTACCGTCGAACGTCGCGACGCTGACGGCGTCGGCGGGCGTGCCGGCCGCGGGCGCCCTCGGTCTGGCGGTGTTGAGCGCGTTGAGCGCGTTGGGCGGCGCGATGGCGCTGCGGCGGAGGAAGTAGTATCCGCATCGGGCAATAGAGTCCGGATGACAGCGCGGGTTGCCGGCCCCCGCGGCCGGTAACCCGCTTCTTCTTCAACGGGAAGCGGGAACGAGAGGAATGGAATCATGGTGACAGGAGGCGAGGCGCGCTTGGCGCAACGCGCTTTGGAGACCACGCCGCAACCACGGCGCGACGGCGCGGCGGGGCGCGCGCCCTGCAAACGCGCCGCGCGCGGGCTTCGGGCCGCATTGGCGCTGGCCCCCTTCCTGGCATTGTCCGGGTGTCCGGTGGGCTATGTCATTCCGCCGTTCGACAGTTCCGGGACCTATGAAGGGTCGTGGGAAGCGGCGCTGGAAGGCTCCACGGATGAAATCCGTTGCACCTGCGCACTGGACCTGGAACAGAATCTCATCCTGGCCTTCCCGGAAGACCATGTCATCCGGGGCGTAATCACGCTGAATATGACGTGCCCGGACGCGTCGCGCGAACTGGGGCGTCTCGGTTTTCCGGGCATCGTCCATCTGGAGATCGAGGGCGTGCAGTTGCCGGACGGGCGGCTGTACTTCGCGGCAGGCGACTGCGCGGAATTGGTGTGCGAAGGTATCGTATTATCGGCCGTTGGCGCGGATACGGACGACGACGGCCGCATGGACACCGTGGAAGGCGCGTGGGCGTTCGGCGCGGTGTTCGCGTCGGATATCGTGATGTTGCGCGGCGTGTTGACGGCAGAAGCGGCTGGCTCCTGACCGCGGACGGGCGGCGCGCCGCGCGAGCAGCGCCGCCCAGAGAAAGGAACAAGTCATGTTCGGGCACAAACTCATACTCGCACTCGCGGGCGCGGCGGCATGTGTGCTGGCGGGCTGCCCGCTCTATCCGGTGCCCCCCTACAACGCGAGCGGCACCTATGAAGGCGACTGGAGCTCTTACATCCCCGTGCTCGGCGATGAGCCCGTCGTCTGCACGCTCAAACTCGAATTCGAACAGGAAACCCTGCTGAACGTCTATCCGCTCAACCACTACATCCAAGGCAAGGTCACATTCGATTTCAGTTGCCCGTTGGTGTCGGTGCTCTTGCTCCTGCTCGGGCTGCCGCAGCAGGTTTCCTACGACATCGTCGTGGGTTCGATGCAGCCGGACGGCACGGTGAATCTGGTCTGTTCCGATAATCTGGAAGGGTTCACCAGCGTCGCGACCGTGCAGGCCGCAACCGCCGACACGGACGAGGACGGGTTCATGGATACGCTCGAAGGGACCTGGTATTTCACGGTGCCAACGGGCTCCGTGCCCGTACTGGTGGAAGGCGATTTCACGGCTGTCGTCACGGCCCGGCCCACGCCGCAGTCATAACGGGAACGCGACCCGCCGCCCTTCGGCGGCTGCCTGGTAAGCTCCAAGAATCATCTCGGTCGCGATGCGCCCCTCTTCCGCGCCAACGACCGGCGGCGTCTCGTGGAGCAGGCTGTCCACCCAAGGCCGCGCCACGGCGCGGATGCGTTCGCCGTGATTGGGCGGCACGGGCACGTCCAACGCTTCCCAGGCGGCCTGACCGTAGCGGAACATCTTGAGCGCGGGTCCGTCCGGGCAACGCGGCACGGCGCAGGAGGGCGCGTCCCCGTAGTTCTGGACAAGACACCCGCGCGCGCCATAGATTTCCGTCGTGTTTTCCGCGGCCAGCACCGTGGAACTGTTGAGGAGGATGCCCATTTCCCCGCGCCGGAAGCGAAACACGGCCACGCCGTTGTCGTCCGGCGCGACATGCGTGACCACGTTGTCAATCTCCGCAATGACGCTCACTGGCCGGCCCAGCATCCAATGAAACCAATCCGCCGCATGCACGGCGTCGTCCATGAACATGCCCTTGTTCTTGGCCGCTTCCGTATGCCACTTGGTCCACCCCGATACGAAGCCGGGATCGAGCAGGCACCCAATGCAGTGGCGGCGGCGCACTACCGCGATGGGCCCGAGCGCGCCGGACCGCAGGATTTCACGCATGCGCTGGTTGGCCGGGTCGTGGCGCATCTGAAACGCAACCGTGAAATGGATGCCCGCGCGGCGGGCGGCGGCGATGATGCCGTCGCAGGCCTCGAGCGTAAAAGCAAGCGGCTTCTGCAGCAGGATATGCTTGCCCGCTTGCGCGGCGGCGACTGCGAGTTCCTCATGGCGGCTCGTTTCCACGCCGACCATGACCGCCTGGACCGACGGGTCGCTGAGCACGTCCTCGACATGCGGCGTGTAGCGCATGCCCGCGCCTGCGCAAACGGCGCTGCCCCGCGCCTCATTATCGTCGTAGGCGCTCACGAGCCTCACGTCGTCGAAGTGCCTCATCACGTCGACATAGGTTTGGACGTGTCCGTGGGCGAAGCTCAGGACGCCGATGCCGATGGGAGCGCGCATTTCTTGTTCCTCGCTGTGCGGCGGCGCCGCGAGCATAGCGTAATGGGCGCTTTGGGATAAAATCGGGCGTTCGGATAGGATACAGCGCGGGCAGGCAACGCCCGCGGCGGCCCTGAAACGGAACCGGCCCGTCCGGGTGACCCCGGGCGTTTGTCCCGTGCGGGCGGAATCAAGACTGGAGTAACATTGATGGCACATGCGCAGACAAAATACGTCTACCCCTATCCGAGGCCGATGGTGACCGTGGACTCGGTAGTTTTCACCGTGCGGGACGGGCGCCGCGAGGTGCTGCTCATCAAACGCAGGAATCCGCCGTTCGCGGGGACCTGGGCGCTGCCGGGCGGCTTCGTCGAGATGACGGAGACGCTCGCCGCGGCGGCAGCCCGCGAGTTGAAGGAGGAAACCGGGCTTTCAGGGGTTGCACTGCGCCAGTTCGGGGCTTTCGGCGACCCCGGACGCGACCCGCGCGGCCGCTCGATCGCAGTGGCATTCTGGGGCGAGGCGGACGCGCGGCAGGCGCAGCCGCAAGCGGGCGACGACGCCGCGGCGGCGCATTGGTTTCCCGTGGATGCGCTGCCGCCGCTGGCATTTGACCATGCGCACATAGTGGAGTACGCTCTTGCGTGCTGGAGCACGGAGCGAGCGTCATGACAGTGGAAGACACCGATGCGCTGATTGTCGTGGATGTTCAGAATGACTTCTGCCCGGGCGGCGCGCTACCCGTCACCGACGGTCATCTCGTGGCGCGCGCGATAAACCGGATCATGCCCAAGTTCCATCGGGTCGTATTGTCGCGCGACTGGCACCCGCGCGACCATTGCAGTTTCAGCGAGACGCCGGAATACCGGGACGGCAGCTGGCCGGAGCATTGCGTGGCGGATTCGCCGGGCGCCGAATTCATTGGCGACCTCATGCTGCCGATGGACGCGCTCATCGTAAGCAAGGGGATGGACCACGAGCGCGAGGCCTACAGCGCCTTCGACGGCGAGCCGCCCCTGGCGGACCGGCTCCACGCGTGGGGCATCCACCGGGTCTTTATCGCGGGGCTGGCCACGGATTATTGCGTGAGAGCGACGGCGCTCGACGCCATCCGCTTCGGGTTTCAGGCATGCCTGCTCCAAGACGGATGCCGCGGCGTCGCGCGCGAGACGGCGGAGGCCGCGCTCGAAGAACTCCGCGCGGCGGGCGTCCGGATGACGCATTCCGGAGACTTCGAATGAGCCGTCCCGCCGACCCCTGGTTCGCGCGCCAAGGTCTCGCCCTGCTGACGGATTTCTACGAACTCACGATGATGGCGGGCTATTGGAAGGAAGGCCGCATCGAGCAGCAGGCGTGCTTCAACTACTTCTTCCGCAGTCTCCCCCCCCACGCCGGCTTTGGCGTCGCTGCGGGGCTCGGGCCGTTTCTCGAATACCTGGAAAACCTGCGGTTCACCGATGACGACATAGCCTATCTCGCGTCGCTGAATCTGTTCGAGGCGGAATTCCTCGCATTCCTCCGCGGGTTCCGCCCGGCCTGCGAGGTCAGCGCCGTGCCGGAAGGCACGCTCGTGTTCCCCTTTGAGCCGGTCCTTCAAGTCGACGGGACCATCTTTGAGACACAGCTGATCGAGACCGCGCTCCTGAATTTCATGAACTACCAGACCCTGATCGCGACCAAGGCGGCGCGCATCTGTCTCGCGGCGAACGGCGAGCCGGTCATCGAGTTCGGCCTGCGCCGCGCGCATGGCCCGGACGGCGGCGTGAGCGGTTCGCGCGCGGCGTATATCGGCGGGTGCACGGCGACGTCAAACGTGCTCGCCGGAAAGGTATACGGCATTCCAGTGACGGGCACGCATGCACATAGCTGGGTGATGAGTTATCCTAACGAACTGGACGCGTTCCGCGCGTTCACGCGGCTGTATCCGGACCGGTGCGTGCTGCTGGTCGATACCTACGACACGGTAAAGAGCGGCGTGCCCAACGCGATTCGGGCATTTCAGGAAATGCGTGATCGCGGCGTTCCGGTGCGGCCGGCGATCCGGCTCGATTCGGGCGACTTGTCGAAACTCAGCAAGATCGCGCACCGCATGATTCGGGAGGCGGGTTTCGAAAACCCGCTCATCGTCGCATCGAACGACCTGGAAGAAGACATCATTGCGGACCTGAAACGGCAGGGCGCGAAAATCAACGCCTGGGGTGTCGGCACGCACCTGATCACTTCGTTCGAATGCCCTTCGCTCAACGGCGTGTACAAGCTGGTCGCAGTGAGAGAAAACGGGAACTGGACGCCGCGCATGAAGATATCGTCCAACCTGGACAAGGCGACGGACCCCGCGCGCAAGGAACTGGTGCGTTACTACAACGCGGCCGGCGCGCCCGTCGGCGACCTCATCTGCCGCGCGGGCGAGCCCCGGGCCGAGGACGGCATCATTGCCGGCCGGCATCGCATGCGCCCGCATCACGAAGCGCACCTGCCCGAGCCCGCGGCGCGCGCGGAGGCGCTGCTGCAGCCTGTCTTCAAGGGCGGGCGCCGCATCGGCGAGACGCCGGACATCCAGGCGACGCGCGCGAGGGCGCAGGAACAGATCGGCGCGCTGCCCGAGGAGTTCAAGCGCCTGCGCAACCCGGAGATCTACCACGTATTGCTTTCGCCCGAAATCGGGGCGATGAAGGACGCGATGCTGGACAATCCGGACCTGGCCTGACGCCGGCCGGCGCACATAACGGCTATTTTCCTCCCTCGCACGTGCGGTATACTGACCAAAAGGAAGGGAGTTGCACCATGCGGCTGGTGCGCATTGGAGTTGGCGCGGTTTCCGTGAAGGTGGGCGATTTCACGGGGAATCTGAGCCGGTTGCGCGAGTTGGTGGGAGCGGCGCGCGCGAAAGGCGTGCACCTCCTCGTCATGCCGGAGCTGTGCCTGTCCGGCTACAGCCTCGAAGACCGGATATTCTGGCCGGACATTACGCGGCACAGCTGGGCGGCCTTGATGGAGCTGGCGGAATCCTGCACGGGGATGACCCTGTTTTCGGGGTTGCCCGTGCGTTTCAACGCCATGCTCTACAACGCGGCGGCGCTGATCCACGATGGGCGCGTGCTGGGGCTCGTGCTGAAGAGACACCTGCCAACGTACAGCATCTTCTATGAGATGCGCCATTGGACACCCTGGTCGGGCGGCGTGACGCAGATCCACGGTGTGCCCGCGGGCGACCTCGTATTCAGGCTGCCGTTCGGCATCATCGGCGCGGAGATCTGCGAAGACCTGTGGTCGGCCCACTCGCCCGCCTGGGCGCGCGTGGCGGCCGGCGCGGAGATCATCTGCAATCCTAGCGCGTCGCCGTTCACGCCGCGCAAAAACGAGGAACGCCGCCGGCTCATTCTGGGCGCGGCGGCCAGCCTCAAGGCGGTATATGCCTACGCGAACGTGCTCGGCTGCGACAACAGCCGCCTCGTATTCGACGGCGGCGGCATGATCGCGACGCCAGAGGGCATCGTGGCCGAAGGCCCCACGCTCTCCTGGGAGCCATGGACACTCACGGACGGCGTGGTCGACCTGGACGATGTGGCGCGCGTTCGCGCCGAGCACACAACGTGGCGGATCGGCGCGGCGGACCGCAGCGATGCGGAAAAGACGCTGCTGGTGGACGCGAGCGAAGGCCCGTTTCGCCCCGCCCCGCTGGCGTCTTTTGTACAGCAGCTTCCCAGGAGTTTTTACTGGCAGGAATCGGAGGCGGGCGACGGCAGCGCCCGGGACCGCTATTTGGACGAACTGTTTGACGGGCTCGCGCTCGGGCTGCGCGACTATTTCGAGAAGGTGGGCGCGTTCCGGCGCTTCCTCGTGGCTCTGTCGGGCGGACGCGACAGCGCGCTCTGCCTGCTGCTCGCGGTAAAGGCCGCAAAAGCGTTGAAGGGCGGCGCCGATGCCGAGCGCTTTGCGGAACACGTAAGCGCGGTCTATTTGCCCAACGAAGCCTACAGCAGCAACGCAACGCGGGACGCGGCCCGTTCGCTCGCGGAGGAACTGGGCGTGCCCTTCCAGGTCGTGAGTATTGGCGAGGAAGCGGGCATAGCGCTGGAGAAAGCGGCGGAACTGGCCGGCGGCGCGGACGCGGTCACGCCGCTGGCGCGCCAGAACCTGCAGGCGCGCGTGCGCGGGAACATGATGCTGAATTGGGCGAACAGCGCGGGCGGGCTGCTCCTGGTGACTTCGAACCTGAGCGAGGCGGGCGTTGGCTATACAACGACCGGCGGCGACAATGAAGGCGGCTATTCGCCGATCAATAACGTGCCGAAGACGCTTGTCGCGCGGCTGTGCGAATACATCGCGGAACGCGACCATATCCGCTCGCTGGAGAAGGTGCTTGCGATCCCGCCCAGCGCGGAACTCGCGCCAAACCAGACCGATGAGAGCGACCTGATGCCTTACATCGTGCTGGACGACTTGCTGTACCTTTATGCGAAGCGGCGGCTCTCCCTGGCCGACTGCTGGCGCATCGTCTGCTTGCGCCATCCGGATTTCGAGCCCGAGCAATTACGGCGCTGGACCGCCGATTTCGGGCGCCGTTTCGCACTGAATCAGTGGAAACGCGACCAGCATCCGGTGAGCCTGAAAGTGCTGGACCTCGACCTGGACCCGAAGACCGGGTTCCGTTTCCCGGTGACACAAAGCATCGAGTACGAGCTCGACGAACTCAAGGAAGCGAAACGCGCCTGATGTGGCGCGAACACGGCCCGGTGCCGCAGGAAATGGGCAAGTCATGAGGATCGACGCGTCTATTACGTTATCCATGTTGCGCGCGCCGCTCGATGCGTTCTTCCGCCTGAGCGCCGACAAGACCAGAAATCTGCAGGAACGCTGGGATCCGGCGCAGGGCGCACCCGTGTTCACGCGCGAAGGCAAGTACACAACGCGCGGCTGGACCGAGTGGACGCAAGGGTTCCTCTACGGAGCACAACTGCTCCAGTTCGACGGAACCGGCGACGCCTCCTTCCTGCGCATGGGCCGTGAAAACACACTGCGACACATGGCGTCCCACGTCAGCCACACCGGCGTGCATGATCACGGGTTCAACAACATCTCGACGTACGGCAACCTGCGCCGGCTGGCCATCGAAGGCAAGACCCAAGAAGAGGCGGACGCGCGCGCCCTTTTCGACCTCGCCCTGAAGGTCTCCGGAGCCGTGCAGGCCGCGCGCTGGACGGCCATCGCGGACGGCACGGGCTTCATTCACTCGTTCAATGGCCCCCACTCGCTTTTCAGCGACACGGTCCGGTCGTGCCGCAGCCTGGTACTGGCGGATGCCCTCGGCCACTGCCTCATGGGCGAGGGTGACCGGAAGATTTCGCTGCGCGCGCGCGCCATCGAGCACATCCGCAACACGCTGCTGTACAACGTGTTCTACGGCAAAGGGCGCGACGCCTACGACGAGCGCGGACGCGTCGCGCACGAGGGCCTGTTCAACATCAAGGACGGCGCTTATCGCTGCCCGAGCACGCAGCAGGGGTATTCCCCGTTTTCTACATGGACGCGCGGCCTCGCGTGGGTGCTTCTGGGCTGCGCGGAGCAGATCGAGTTCTTCGCGGAGGAATCCGAACCGGACGAGACTCTGCTGGACCTGTTGACCGAAGGCGCCTGCGCCACGGGGGATTTCTACATCGAGAACACAGCGCAAGACGGCATCCCCTTCTGGGACACGGGCGCGCCGGGTTTGGCGCACTTGGGCAATTATCGAGAGCGTGCATCGGAACCGGAAAACGACTATGAGCCGGTCGATAGCTCCGCCGCGGTGATTGCCGCACAAGGACTATTGCGGCTTGGACGTTATCTGGGCCCGGAACAGGGCGACCGCTACTGGCGCGCGGGATTAAACGTGGCGCACACGCTCTATGCGCCGCCATACGTGTCGGAAGACCCGCAACATCAGGGTCTGATCCTGCATTCGGTGTACCACCGCCCCAACGGGTGGGACCACGTACCCGAAGGCCGGCGCGTGCCGTGCGGCGAATCGTCGATGTGGGGGGATTACCATGCGATGGAATTGGCCGTCTACCTGAAACGGCTGATAGGCAATGAGCCGTACCTGTCGTTTTTCGGGCCGATATAGCACGTTAGGCGAGAAAACGCGGTGAATTCGCAGTTCCTGCAAGCGGGACGCGAGGTGACCTTGTGCCTGCCGGGCCGGCGCGTGCCGTCGCGCATTCTGGCAGTCGCGCAGGACACTGTCGGCGTGACAATGGACACGGAACCCTTCCCCGACGAGGGGATGGGCGTCAGCCTCGAATTCGCGACGCCCCAAGGCGCATGCTCCTTCTACACGCGCGTCATTATCCGGCCCCGGGAACCGGGCGGCGCCTTGATTCTGATGCGGGCGCCGAACATCAGCGGCGCGGAACGGCGGCGCACGTGGCGCATCCCCATGAGCGTGCCCGCGCCTGTGCGTCGTATCGCCGCGGGCAGGGCGGAGAGCATGCTGCTTGTCGATATCAGCACCGGCG
>JAGMZX010000020.1:43494-56567 GCA_018005585.1 Candidatus Hydrogenedentota bacterium
GCGCCGAACATCAGCGGCGCGGAACGGCGGCGCACGTGGCGCATCCCCATGAGCGTGCCCGCGCCTGTGCGTCGTATCGCCGCGGGCAGGGCGGAGAGCATGCTGCTTGTCGATATCAGCACCGGCGGCGCGCTGCTCGAAACCGGAATACCGCTGCAGTTGAACGAGATGCTCGACATATGCCTCGCGCTCCCCGAACAGGAGCCGCACGTTGTCCGGGCACGCGTGGTGCGCGCCGAGGCGCCCGCGCCGTGCAGCGAGGGTGGACTGCGTTTTGGCGTTCTGTTCGTCGAGATGGCGGCGGACGCGCGGCGCGAGTTGACGCACTTCATGTGGGAGCGATTGCTGCGGCTGTATCCCAAGGAGATGGCAAGACTGTTCCCCGGCGGCAAGGCGTTCCACAAACTGCACGGGAAACGGGGGCGCACCCCGAAAACGCGCGACAAGGGCCAAACCTCTTGAAAAGGGCATGCCACAGGGACCAGAACAGAAGTACGCGCCGCACTTTCCTGTCAGCGTGTGTGGCGGGTCCGGCTGCGGCGGCGGCCGCAGGCACGCTGGAGGGCGACCGCACAGTCCCGCCGCCGGCAACACTGGCCGACGCGGCTGCGCTTCGTTCCCGATGGCTTGGCCTTCTGGGGCCTTTTCCCGACACAGCGCCGGCACTCGATGCCGAATTCCGGGAGCGTGCCCCTATTCAGGGCATCGATTGCAGACACGTGCGTTTCCGCTGCGAAGAAGACGACTGGATTACCGCGTATCTGCTGGTGCCCGAATCGGCACGGGAAGGCGCCTCTCCCGCGGTCATCTGCCCGCACTCGACGACCGGCGGCGCAGGCAAAAACTGCACCGCGGGGGTGACCGGAAAGACGCCCGGCAGCCCGCCCGGCGGTCCCATGGAAAGCCGGGCCTACGGTCTCGAACTCGCGCGCTGGGGCTATATTACGCTTTGTATCGACCTCTGGGGCGATGGGGAGCGGATCCCCGCCGGTTCGCAGCACTACGATTCAACGGCATTCTACAAGCAGCATCCCCAGTGGTCCATGGTCGGAAAGAACATTTGGGACGTCATGCGCAGCGTGGACTTCTTGAGAACGGTCGATGCCGTGGACCCAACGCGCATCGCGTGCATGGGCCACTCCCTGGGCGGGCATACGACGCTGTTTGCGGCCGCCTTCGACGACCGGATTGCCGCCGCAGTATCCAACGGCGGCCAATTATCGTGGGTGCGCGACACCAGCCATTGGTCCCGTCCGCCTGACCCGCAGGGCCGCCCGGTTTCGTCCTACGTCTACCTCCCCGGATTCCGTCCTTACCTGGAGGACAGGCGCCTGCCGGTTCCCGTCGATTTTGAATCGCTGATGGTCCTGACCGCGCCGCGTCCGCTCTTGGTCATGGGAACCGAGTCGGAGTTCGCGCGAGACGACATCATCGGCCAGTATGTTGCGGCCCACGATGCCTACCGGCAACACAACGCCGGCGACCGGTTCACCCTCTTTGACTACCCGGGAGAGCACGCGTTCCCGCCGGTGGCCAAGCGGCACGCGTTCAATTGGCTGGATCGCTGGTTCGCGCACACGCCGGCGGTCCCAACCATCTGGCCCGGAGTCTCCATCTGAACCGCGCACGGGTCATGTGTGGACTTCGCGAGATTCCGGCCATCTGCTATAGTAGCCACAGTCCGAAGCGGGGCCGCAAGGAACAATCGCCATGAGCACACACGAAATGGGCATCATCATGAACGGCGTCACGGGGCGCATGGGCACGAATCAGCACCTGATCCGGTCCCTCCTCGCGATTCAGATTCAGGGCGGCATCAAGGTCGGCGATGACGATGTCATTATGCCGCTCCCCGTGCTCGTGGGCCGCAACGGGGACAAGCTCCGCCGCCTCTCGCACACGCATGGCGACCTGCCATGGTCAACCAACCTGGACGATGTGCTGCGGCACGACCGGTACAGCGTCTATTTCGACGCGCAGAGCACCCCGCAGCGTTACGACGGTGTCATGCGGGCTATCCGCGCGGGCAAACACGTCTATTGCGAGAAGCCCGTGGCAATGACCGTACGCGAAGCGATGGCATTATACGAAGCCGCGCGCGAAGCGGGCGTGAAACACGGAGTCGTGCAGGACAAGCTCTGGCTGCCCGGCTTCTTGAAACTGAAGTACCTGATCGACACCGGTTTTTTCGGCGAACTCCTGGCTGTGCGGGGTGAGTTTGGATACTGGGTATTCACCGGCGAGCATCAGTCCGCGCAACGCCCATCGTGGAACTATCGCAAGGCCGGCGGCGGCGGCATCATCTTCGACATGCTGTGCCACTGGCGCTATCTCATCGACAACCTCTTCGGCAACGTGACGGCGCTGACCTGTCTGGGCGCAAATCACATCAAGGAACGCTGGGACGAGCAGGGCCAGCGTTATGACTCGGACGCCGACGACGCCGCATACGCGACCTTCCTCACCGATCGCGGCGTCATCTGTCATTTCAATTCGTCGTGGTGCACGCGCGTGCGGCGCGACGACCTCTTGACGGTGCAGGTGGACGGCGTCCGCGGTTCCGCGGTCGCGGGCCTGCGCGAGTGCTGGGTGCAACATGACGCCGAAACGCCGAAACCGGTCTGGAACCCGGACATCCCGAACCCGATCGATTTCCGTTCGGGCTGGATGCCCGTGCCGTCAAATGTGCAGTACGACAATGCATTCAAGACGGAATGGGAGTTGTTTCTGCGTCACGTGGCGTTTGACGAACCGTTCCGCTGGGACTTGCGCGAGGGAGCGAAAGGCGTGCAGCTTGCGGAACTGGGCATCGAAAGCTGGAATAAACGCGCCTGGGTCGACGTGCCGGATTTGGACTGAACAGCGGGAAGAGGGTTTTCGACATGACAGCGCCGCTCACGGATTTTTCGCGCCTGTGCCTGCACACGATCACCACAAAGCCTTGGTCTCTGACGCAGATTATCGACGGCTACACGCGCGCCGGCATACCCGCCGTGACCGTCTGGCGCATGCATTACGAGGACTGCGGCGCGCTGGAGGCCGCGAAGCGCCTGCGAGATTCGGGGTTGCGCATCGTGAGCCTGTGCCGGGGCGGTTTCTTCACGGGCACGAACGCTCGCGAGCGCCAGGAGGCCAAGGACGAGAACCGGCGTATCATCGACGAAGCGGCGGCGCTGGGAACCAGCTTGATTGTGCTGGTCTGCGGCGCGACACCGGGGTTACCCCTCGCGGAGCAGCGGCAGCAGATTCTAGACGGGATCGCGGCGGTGCTGCCCCACGCGCAGGCAGCCGGCGTCCGGCTGTCGATTGAGCCGTTGCATCCCATGTTCGCGGCCGACCGGTGCGCCGTCAACACGCTCGAACAGGCCAATAACATGGTGACCGCGCTGCACTCCGACTGGGTCGGCGTGACGGTAGATGTCTATCACCTTTGGTGGGACCCGTACCTGAAGCCGGAGATCGAGCGGGCCGGCCGCTCTATCTTCTCCTTCCACGTCAGCGATTGGCGAACGCCAACGCGGGACCTCCTGAACGACCGCGGTCTGATGGGCGAGGGCTGCATCGACATCCGGGGCATCCGCGCATGGGTCGAGGCAACCGGTTTTCACGGCGACATCGAGGTCGAGATCTTCTCAAACTGGTACTGGGAACAGGACCAGACCAGTTTCGTCGAACGGATCAAGGAAGCCTATCTGACTTGCGTGTAGTCACCGCGCTTTGGCCATGCCGCGCGTTTACCCGATAGTGACCGGGTCAAGCGTCGCGTCAATGCCAATCGCGTCAAACAGACCGTTCACGAATTGCCCGACTGTTTCAAGAACAGCCTCGACAAAACCCGTGCTTCCCGCCTTGATTCGCGGCTTTCCCCGCAGCGCAGGGTTTCTGACCCGCCCTATTCACCGAAGTCGCCCTCGAACCCATCGATTATCCCCTGCAGTATTTCCGTAACCAGGCCGAACACGGCCTCGAGCAGGTCCGTCACAAAGGTTGTAATCACTTCGGCAAGTTGGTCTGCAAAGTCCATGCCCTCAACTCCCTGTCGCCGCAACGGTCGCGGCGCCCGGTCTTTCTTGTTGTTCGTTGTACTCTACAATCGAAACGGAACAACGTCACCAGGCGGCGGTTGACTTCGGCGCTCTCGTTATGGTCTGTTGCAGTCCGCTGAACGGGCCGGCGCCTGGAACGAACGTCCACGCGCGGCGCCTGACGGCCAAAGCGGAGGAAACCCTTGTGCTGGAAGCCAAAACGCAGGATTTGCGGGCGCGATACGGCGAGTATGCGGACCTGAAGGCGTCTCTCGCGGTCCTGTCGTGGGACCAGGAGGTGTACATGCCGCCGAAGGGCGCGGCGGCGCGCGGTCAGCAGTTGGCCACGCTTTCGGGCCTCGCGCACCGGCTGCTGACCGCGCCGGAAATGGGCGCGCTCCTGCATGAACTGGATGAACAGCGTGACAGACTCGCGCCGGACGAACGTGCGTTCGTCGCGGAAGCGCTCTACGACTACACGCGCGCAAAGCAGTTGCCCGAATCGTTCGTGCGCCGCTTCGCCGAAGAGCAGAGCAAGGCCTATGAAGCGTGGACGCATGCGCGGCGCGCATCGGATTTCGCGGCGTTCCGGCCACATCTCGAAACGATGGTCGACCTGCTCCGCCAGAAAGCGGATTACCACGGTTACGCGGACACCCCCTACGACGCGCTGCTCGAGGATTACGAGCGCGGCATGACGACCGCGCATCTGCGCGCTCTATTCGAGGAACTGGCCCCGAGACAGCAGGATCTCGTATCGCGCGCCGCCATGCCGGACAGGATGGCCGAGTGCGCGTGGCTCGACCAGGAGTGGCCCGAGGCCGGGCAATGGGCGTTCACGATGGACGTGCTGCGCGCGACAGGCTACGACCTCGACGCGGGCCGGCAAGACAAGTCGGCGCACCCTTTCACGACGAACTTCGGGATCCGCGACGTGCGGATCACGACGCGGTTCAATCTCCGCGACCCGTTCTCCGCGCTGATGGGCTCCCTGCACGAGGCCGGGCACGCCCTCTACGAGCAGGGTTTCCCCCCCGAAGACGAACGCACCGTCCTTGCGGAGGCGCCGTCGCTCGGCATCCACGAATCGCAGTCGCGTTTGTGGGAAAACCTCATCGGCCGCAGCCTGCCCTTCTGGCGCTGGTGCGCGCCGCTGCTGCGGCGTCATTTCCCCGCGCAGGCCCATGGCATCGAATCCGAAGCCGTGTACCGCGCCGTGAATCGTGTGCAGCCGTCGCTGATCCGCGTCGAGGCGGACGAATGCACCTACAACCTGCACATCATCCTGCGCTTCGAAATCGAGACTGCCCTGGTCGAGCGGCACATCGAAGCCAGGGACGTACCCGCGCTCTGGAAGGAAAAGTTGAAGGCCTACCTGGGCTTGGACGTGCCGGACGACGCGCACGGCTGTCTCCAGGACATCCACTGGTCGCACGGATCGATGGGGTATTTCCCTACCTACGCACTGGGCAACCTGTACGCGGCTCAACTCTTCGAAAAGGTCCGCGAGGATATTCCGGACCTCTGGTCGCACGTCGCGTCGGGCGATTTCGCGCCACTGCTGGACTGGCTGCGCGAACAGGTACACCGGATCGGGCGCCGCAAGCGCGCCGTGGAAATCGTGCGCGACGCAACGGGGCGCGAACCGGATCCGCAGGCTTTCTTGCGCTATCTGGAGCACAAATTCGGCGGCCTTCAGGCGCTGTGACGACCCTCCGGAGGAGGAAGAGGCGCGTCCGGGTTTGTGACAGACCACCGCGCGCAGGTATACTTGGCGGGTATTTCCATCATCTCCAAGCGTTGAGTCTCGCAATGTGTCCGGCTTGTCACAAACGCGCATCCATCCACACCTTGGGCTGCCGCCTGAACCAGGCGGAGTCCGCCCTGCTTGCGGAAATGCTGACCGCCGCAGGCTATGAGATAGCGCCCTTCGGCGAAGCGGCGGACCTCGGCGTCATTCACACCTGCACGGTGACGCAGGAAGCGGATGCGAAGTCGCGCAAGCTGGTGCGCCAGTTTATCCGCCGGAATCCTGAAGCCTACACGGCAGTCATCGGCTGTTATGCGCAGATGGGCGCGAACACGCTGGCGGATATCCCCGGCATCGACCTGATCATTGGGAACCAGGAAAAGCTGCATCTTCTCGATTATGTGGCGGCGGGCAAGAACACCACGCCGCTGATAGTCCGTGACCGCTTCGTGCGCAACGATTTCAGCATCGCCTTTGCCGCGACGGACACGCCCCTGTCGCGCCGCGCCAATCTGAAGGTGCAGGACGGCTGCGATTTCATGTGCAGCTTCTGCGTCATCCCCTTCGCGCGCGGGCGGGCCCGCTCGCGGGACCTGGACAACCTGCTGGGCGAGGCGCGCTCACTCGTGGCGCGCGGCGCAAAGGAAATCGTGCTCACGGGCGTCAATGTGGGCTTGTACGACTACGCGGGACACACGCTGGTCGATGTTGTCGACCTCCTGGACGGACTCGACGGGCTTGCGCGTATCCGCATCAGTTCCATCGAGCCTACGACGGCGCCGGAGGCGCTCCTCGACCGCATGGCCGACCCGGGGCACCGGCTCGTGCCGTATCTGCATCTCCCGATGCAGTCCGGTGCTGACCGCGTGCTCAAAGCGATGGGGCGGAGGTACACGAGCCGGGAGTTTCTCGATTTCGCGCGCAGCGCGGCGGCGCGCGTTCCGGATCTCGGGGCCGGCACCGATATCCTCGTGGGTTTTCCCGGCGAAACCGACGAAGACTTCGAGGAGACGTGCTCGCTCTTCGAGGAGAGCCCGTGTTTCTATGCTCACGTGTTCAGGTACTCCGAGCGTGCGGGCACGGCGTCGGCGCGCATGGGAAGCGCGGTAGATTCACGTGTCACGGGCCGTCGCAGCGCGCGCATACGCAAGCTCAGCGCTCAAAAGGAGCGCGCTTTCATTGACGGGCGCTTGGGCCGCACGGTAAACGTGCTTTTCGAGCACCAGGAAGGCCCGTACTGGACCGGCTACACGGAGGACTATGTCCGCGTCGCCGTCCAGAGCGGGGCTAATCTCACCAACCGCGTCCTGCCCGTCCAACTGACGCGCGCGCACCTGGACACGGTACACGGCATACTGCCGGGGGTGGAATGGCAGGACGCAATGCGGGGAATGCGCCCGGAACCGGCGCGCGTTCCCTGAACAGAGCCGCAGGAAACCAAGGGACCCTTGAATGGCCGTAGAGACGGTATCAGGCAGCTTGATCGCGAAAGAGGAATCGCTGAAGCGTCGTCTGGCCGGGTATGGCGCGGTCGCGATCGCCTATTCCGGCGGCGTCGATTCGGCTTATCTCGCCGACGTGGCCCATGAAGCGCTCGGTGCAAACGCGCACATGGTGCTGGCGGACTCGCCGAGCATCCCCCGCTCCGAGGTCGCGGAAGCCACGGCATTGGCCGAGGCGCGAGGCTGGCGTCTGACGCTGATCAAGACGCAGGAATTCGAGAACGAAGAGTACTTGAGGAACGACGGCCGCCGCTGCTACGTCTGCAAGGGCGAACTGTTCACGAAGATGGACACGTTCGCGCGGGAACACGGCGTGCGGGTGCTGGCCTACGGCGAAAACGCGGACGATTCCCTGGATGCGACGCGTCTCGGCGCAACGGCCGCGCGCGAACATCGCGTCGTCGCGCCGCTCGCGGAGCTTGATTTCAAGAAGGACGACATCCGTGCGCTCAGCAGGCGGCGCGGCCTGCCCACATGGAACAAGGCCAGCTTCGCGTGCCTGTCGTCGCGGTTCCCTGTCGGCACGCGTGTGGAAGCAAAGGAAATGTCGAAGGTCGAGCAGGCCGAGGAAGTCCTGCGCACGCTCGGCTTCCGTCAATATCGGGCGCGGCACCACGGCGATCTCTGCCGGATCGAGATCGACCCTGCCGACTTTGCGAAGCTGCTGGAGCCGGGTACGCGGCAAACGATAACCGGCGCGATCACGCGCGCCGGCTATCGGTATGTCACGCTTGACCTCGCGGGTTACCGTACGGGGTTTGCGGCAACCCGCTGAATCACAGGCATTCCGTTACTCGACCACCAAGTCAACGGGCTGCGCGTCCGCGCGCACTTCGGGGTTGTAATACTGGTAGACCGTCGACGGCGGCGTTTGCGCCCGCAACGGGAACTTGGCGCGGATCGTGTAGCTGAATTCCAGCGTCGCTCCACCCTGTATCTTCTCGAAGTACGTGATGATCTGGCGGCCCGTCAATTCATACTTCTGGATGACCCCGCTCTCGACCAGCTTGTCCAGGTCGGGCGTCATGACTTGGAAGCCCGGCGGTATGCCCAGGTCGACAATGACCATGTTCGCGGCCACGGGCTCGTTGTTTGTCACCGTGACGGAGACCGTCACCGTGTCATCGACGGCCAACGCGGTCTTGTCATAGGCTACGCCGATGGTCAGCGCGTCCTGCCGCGCCGGCTTGTCGGCCCAAGGCGTGAAATACCGGCCCGCAATCTGGTAGAGCATCGCGCCTTCGCCCGCGAAGCTGATACTGACCGTGTTATCGCCGGGTCGCGTCTTGTCGCCGAGGTCTACCAGCCGCATGACGTCGCAATCGTCCGGCGTGACGTTCAGCTTCGCGGCCTCTTCGCCGTTGATCGTCACGGCGATGCTCGCGCTGGCCTTTTCCGTCTGGCTGCCGAGCGAGAGGATCAGCGCCTTCAGCGCGAGGATCGTGGCCTGCGTGCCGCCCCAGGTCCCATCCGCGCTCTTCTGCTGGATCAGATACGTCAGCGCCTTCGTTGTCGTTTCGGGATACTTGCCCGCGCGCAGGAAGGCAATCGCCGCGAGGGCCGTCGCCTCGATATTCGCGGCGTTGCCGTGACTGAACGTGACGGTCTCCTGTTCGCTTTCCCAATGTGCCGTCTTGTCGTCTTCCTTGCGCAGGTCATATAGCGCCTGGAGCACTTGCGCGGTGAACGCGTCCCGCGGGTTCCACCCCGCAACGGCGTTCGCGACCAGCCCCAGCGTGTACGGGTCTTTCGCTTCCTGCCAGTTCGCGCGCAGGTAGCCGACCGCCTTGTCCATGCGCGCGTCGCTCTCGCCGCTGCTCAGCAGCGCCTCGGCGATGTACGCGGTGACCAGCAGCGTGCCGCTCTGGATATTGGCCCAGGACTCCGCGTGCAGGTAGCTCTCGTCGGGTTTCCACGAGCCGTCGCCCTGCTGCTGCGCGAAAAGCCAGTCACGCGTCCGGGCGATGACGTTCGGGTCCACCTCGTGGACCTGCGCCATGTCGAAAAACTCCTTCACGCCCCACGCGGTCAGCACCTTGTTCGCGGGCGCGTCGCCGAACCAGGAAAACCCGCCGCCGTCGACCTCGTAGGAAAGCAGGCGCTGATACCCGGCGTTGATAAAGCCCTCGGCCTTCATCTGGATTTCCGGGTTGATCTGTTCGGTCGCCTTCATGTACTGCACTACAAGGATATTTGGATAAGTCACCGAACTCGTTTGTTCGAAGCAACCGAACGGCATTTGCAGCATGCTGTCGAGACCGTCCACCACTTGCGTGAACACGCCGGGATAGACGCGCACGAGAATCTTGCTCGCGCCCGGCACGGCATTGGCGGGGATCGTAATGACACGGGTCACGTCGGCGTCGAGCCGGTCGCTGAACGTCACTTCCTGTTTCTCGCCGTCAGGCAGCACCTCGATTTCGCGCCGGATTGCGTCGCTGAGCTTCGCGCCGTAGGCGTAGACCGTCAGCTTGTGCTTGCCCAATTCGACGACCTCGATTGGGAAATAGCGGGAGACCACTTCGCCCGGACCGAGGTTGATCGTCTGCTCGGTGGGTCCGTCCAGCGTGAACCAGGGCGCGGCCTCGAACACGATGCGGACATCCTGCGGCGTGTCCAGGTAGTTGTAGAGCACGACGGGGATGGATACGCGGTCGTGCTGCGTCAGGGCCACGGGCAAATCGATGTCCACGAAGAAGTCCTGGAACACACGGATCGGGGCGTCCATGCTGCCGAGGGCGCCGTTCGCGGCGTTGGCCATGGCCGTCATGCGCCACGTGGTGATGCTGTCCGCAAGCGTGAGCGGCAGCACGGCGCGCCCCTGCGCGTCGGTGATCAACGCAGGCACGAACAGCAACGTCTCCGGGAAATACTCGCGCACACGCACCGGAGCGGCACCGGGCGCGGCACTGGGCGCGGCCGGCATTGTCTCCGCGAGCATGCCGCCCACGGCCACACCGTCCAATTGCGCCATCTCCGGCACCGCCATCGCGGCGAACACCTTCATGCGCCGCTCCATGGGAGGTTCGCCCATGAAAAACAGGTCCGCGCCGCCGCCGCCGAATCCGCCCATGCCGCCACCGACCGCGCGCCCGCCCCCTGCCAGGAACTCCCGCGCCCAAGGGGTGTCCGGCCCGATGTCGTCATTCGTACCCTTGAGTCCGTCCGGCCCATAGGACAGAACGCTGAAGGCGCCGCCCCATTCCTGCACATTGCTGAAATCGAATTCGTAGCACCGGCCCCACGGGTCCAGGAGTTCGTTCTCGCGGAGCAGCCGCTTGCGGAGCAGCGCCTTCAACACATCCTTAGGCGGCTTCCCTTCGTCATCCAATAGCTTGGCCACCGCTTTCTCGATATGCTCGACGTCCCGGTGAATACGCTCCGCGATGGCGCGATTCGCCGCGGCCTCCTTCTCACGGAAGGTGTTCACCTGGATCGGCGGCGCGGGCAGGTCGGGCGCGGACGCCAACAGCACGCGCGCGGCCTGCTGCTGTTCCGGGCGCCATGCGGAAGGCTCCTTGATGAGCGTGTCGATATCGAACCCGTGAATCTCGAAACGCGGTTTCATGATCTCCTGCTCGAGCGTGAAATAGATCTTCTCGAGGCCCGGGTGGATCTCCTGCAACGCGAACACGCTCTCATCGACGATGGAAATGCCGAGCGCCGCCGCCGCGGCGTTGCCGCCCCCGTCCGTCACCGAAAACTGCAGCGTCGCTTCATCGCCGGGCTTGTACGTTTCCGCGTCGAGCGCTACGGCGATACGCAGGGCGTCGGCGGGATTCACGTACAGGCGCCGCGCGTCGCGCAGCAGGTCCGTGCCGGGTGTGAAGGTGTACGCCTGCAGGATTACGCTGCCCGACAGCGTGGCATCCAGATCCAGTTCGAGTGCCGCGCGGCCATTCTCGAGGTCCGCGGTTCGGGTCATCATGGTCTGGCCGTCGCGGATGAGGTCAAAGTAAACGGTCCCCGCCGGTTTCGTCGCGAAGACTTCCGCGCGCAGCGTATCTCCCACGTTATACAGCGCCTGTTCAGGCCGCAGCAGCAGGCTTTCCGCGCCGCCTTCGACCTCGAGCGTGATGGACTGTTCCGCCGTGCGGCCTTCGCGGTCCCGCGCCTGCACCATGACCATCGTGGGATTCGCGTCGGCGGGCATTATCGAGAATTCCGCCGCGCCGACCGTATCGGTCTGTATGTTAAGCGGCTGGGGCGCGCCGGGCATGACCACAGTAACTGCGGCCGCCTGCGCGGGCGTGCCGTCGGGATAGGCCACGAGCAGATAGACCCGGTTCTCCAGGTTCGGACGCAGCTTGCCGCCTTCCGGCACGGCATGAATCGCAAGCGCGGCCGCCGCCACGGATTTCATGACCACCTTTTCTTCGCGGTGGTCGGCCGTATCGACGACCACGCCTTCCAGGCGTACCGAGGCCTGGCCCTGTTCGAGCGGGGTACCCGCAAAGTAGTCGGGCAGCCTGGTTTCAAAGGCCCAGTGGCCGTTTGCGTCGAGCGTGCCCTCCAGCGACGCGAATTCCGCGAACTCGATCTCGAATTTCGACGCCGTCAGCGTCACTTTCCCGCCGGCAACGGGCTTGCCGAAGAAGTAGTCGGCCTGCACCTCGCCTTTCAGCGTATCGCCCGGCAGGTAATACTCGCGGTCCGTCGTGATGTTGACTTCGAACTTGGGCAACACGTACCGGTCGACGGTCACCTGTTTCTCCGTGGTGACATCGTCCAGCAGCACGCGCACGATATACGGCCCGAGGTTCACTTCGGTGGCCAGTTGAAAATCGGCGGAAGCCACGCCGAACGCATCCGTCTGCTGCGTCTTCTTGAAAACCTTGTTCCCCTTCGCGTCCATGACTTCAAAGACCACGTCGCGTTCCGCCACCGGCCTGCCCGCAGCCATATCAAGGCTCAGCGCGCGTAGATGTATCACCTGCCCCGGCTGATAAAGCGGCTTGTCGCTCGTAAGCAGCACCTTCGTCTTGCGTTGCACCGTCACAGGCTGCGTGACACTGTCCTCGCCAAGCCCGGGCGCCGTCACGCGGGCCGTCAGTTCGGCCGGACCCGTCATGTCCGCGGGCACATCGAACCGCTGCTCGATGGTTCCTCGCGCGTCCGTCGTCGCGGTAAGGACCGTGCGTTCCCCCGCTTCGCTCTTGAGCCGGACTTCGACCTGCGCGCCGGGCACGGGCTTTTGCGTTGCGTGGTCCAGCGCAACAATCCGTAGCGAAGCCTGACTGCCCACCAGGAAGTCGCGCGAGGCAACGAGCCGCGTCTCCAATTGCGGCAGCGCGTCGATCACGCGCATGGCCGCCCGCTCCTCCCCGCCAAAGGCCTGAAAACGGTATTCCAGGAAGCATTCCGGCACCCGCGCCTCGGGCAGCGGCACGGAAATCTCCATGACCCGCTCGTGGCGGCCCGGCGGCAGTGATACCGCCTCGGACTTGCCCAGCAGGTCGTAACCGTTCAGGTCGGCCACGCGAAAATGCAATTGCCGTTCCACCGTGCGGCTGCCGGGATTCTCGACCGCGTAGTGGACCCGCACGCCGCCGTCCGTGCGTTCCAGCCAGATGGCGTCGCGGTCCATCCACTGCGCGCCCGACTGGGCCGCCGCGGCACCCGCGAGACATGCGCACGCCGGCACCGCCAAGCACAGCACAGATATCATTGAATATCGATTCCACATGGTTCGGCTCTCCTATGGCTCACAAACCCCTGCTCTTTCATCCTTGAGACACCATCCGCAGTTCCGGGTTCGCGCCGCAGAACGGACCCCAAGGCCCCGGCACAGGCATG
>JAGMZX010000021.1:0-18858 GCA_018005585.1 Candidatus Hydrogenedentota bacterium
GCAGGGGGCTATCCAACGCGCGCGCGAGCGTAATGAATTCGGGGTTCTTCTCCAATCCATGCTTGTACTCTGCGCGGTAATAGAGGTCCATGTACTGCCGCGTCGTGACGAAGCCGGCGTGGGCCTTCTTGTACGGGAGGAACCCGCCCGCCATCCCGAGCAGTGTTGCCGCGCCGTCGAGTTTCCAGCCGTCCACGCCCCATTCGAGCACCTGCCGCTGCTGTCCGCGCCACCAGTCCATCGCCACCGGGTTGGTATAGTCGATGAACCCGCCGCGGCCTTTCCACCACGGCGCCTGGTAATTGCCGCCAACGAGCAACCCGCGCTCCGCCGCGGCTCGCTGCCAATCGGCGGATTCCGGAATGGCCGTATCGTCGCTCTCACTGTTGACCATGCAGGTCATCCACAGCACAACGCGGTAGCCCGCGTCTTCCAGTTGTTTGAAGAAGGCCCCGGGGTTCGGGAACCGCGCCTCATCAACGACGAAATCGTTGTAGCGCGTCGACCATGGGCTGTCGATGAGCACGGCGCGCACGGGGAAATCGTTGTTTCTGTAGTCTTCCAGCAATTCGAGCGTGGCCGCGGCCGTGTTGCCGTCATCCTCCCAGACCCAACATTCGAGTGCCCACGCGGGCGTCAGCGGCACGGGCCCGCCGCGCGCCCCGCGCGGCACGCCGCCCCACACGGGCAGAAGGAACGCGAGGAAGACAAACAAGGCCAAGATCACGAGAAGAACGGCCATGATCTTCAGCAAACAACCCGGCCAGCGCCGTCGAGTTTCCATTCCAGCAGGACTCCCTTGACTTCTTGCAGACGAATGCATTTCCGCTGAGCGCGGCGGTGAATCACGACGAATCCCATGTTACCGGGAGCCACCGCCGCAACGCCAGTCACGGAATCCCGCACGCAAGGGCCGCTGTCATGGACGCCGCCTTGACGGAAACTCAGCGGGAGACGGCGTTTTCGCCGGGTTCTTTTTATCCTTGAGGGTGCTTGTCGCGGACGCCGCGCGCCGATAGAATAGGCCGTCGCGGACGTGGTGCAAGCATGGTCAAGCGGGGAGAGGTATCGTGCAGCGGAATCTCTTTGTGCTCTTGGGTATGGCGGGGTGTGTGTTGACGGCGGCTCTGGCGCGCGCGGAATCCATTGGCCTGACGGGTGCGCGAGTAGTCGCGCGCGGCGAAGGCGCGCCGGTCGCGGAACAAGCGGCCCTGCGCGTGCTTCTGGAGGAGGTTGAGAAGCGCGCGGGTGTTCGCTGGGACTCCGCCGCGGCGTGGCCGGAGTCGGGTCCGGTCATCGCGCTGGTGTCGGGGGAGTGTGAATACGAGCATGAGATGGAAGCGCTGGAACGTCCGGAGAAGCCGGAGAGTTATGTCATTCATACGGACGCGGAGGAAGCGCAGCGGCCCGTGGTCTGGCTGGTCGGCGCGGACGGGCGCGGCCTCCTGTATGCGGTCGGGCGGTTCTTGCGCGCGCTGGACTGGGACCGCGGCGTCGTGCGTCTGCCGGGACCGTTGGAGGCCGCCGAAGCGCCGGCATACCCCTTGCGCGGGCACCAGCTCGGCTACCGCGCGCGCGCGAATTCCTATGATGCCTGGGACGCGGCGCAGTACGAGCAGTACATCCGCGAACTGGCGTTTTTCGGCGTGAACGCGGTCGAGAACATCCCCTTCGAGGACGACGACCCCAGCCCGCACATGAAACTCGGGCGCGATGTCATGAACGTCGAACTGGGGCGCATCTGTGCGGCGTACGACCTCGAATACTGGGTCTGGTCGCCCGCGACTTTCGACCTGGCGGATACGGAAAAGCGCGAGGCCCTGTTGCGGAAACACGAGGAGTTTTTCGCGGCATGCCCGCGTCTGGACGCCGTGTTTTTCCCCGGCGGCGACCCGGGTGACAACCACCCCAAGGAGGTGATGCCGTTCCTTGAAGCGCTGGCTGCACCCCTGATGCAGCATCATCCCCGTGCACGGATATGGATTTCACTGCAAGGTTTCGACCCGGACCGGGTGGCCTGCTTCTACGACTGGCTCGAAGAACACCGGCCCGGCTGGCTCGGCGGCATGGTCGCAGGACCGGGCAGCCCGCCTATCCCCGAGTCGCGCGCGCGTCTGCCACGGCAATACGCGCTACGCCATTATCCCGACATCACGCACACGGTCCGCTGCCAGTACGCGACGCCGTGGTGGGACCCGGCGTTCGCATTTACGCTGGGCCGCGAACCGGTGAATCCCGAACCCGTGCGCTACGCGGCGGTCCACAACGTGTTCGCGCCGTATACGTGCGGCTTCATCACGTACTCCGACGGTATTCACGATGACGTGAACAAGGCCATCTGGAGCGCCCGCGGCTGGGACCCGCACGCGGACGTGCGCGCCGTGCTCGTCGAGTATTGCCGTGTATTCTTCCATCCGCGCGTCGCGGAACAGGCCGCGGACGGCATCCTTGCCCTGGAACGCAACTGGCAGGGGCCGCTCGCGTTGAACGGCGGCGTCGACGCGACGCTGGCTCTCTGGCGGGGACTCGAACAGGCCGCGCCGGAGCTTGCGGGCAACTGGCGGTGGCAAAGTCTGCTGTTGCGTGCCTATTACGACGCCTATGTACGGCATCGGCTTATTGACGAGACTGCCTTGGAGGCGGAGGCAAACGCCGCTCTCGCGCAGGCCATCGAAATGGGCCCGGACGCCGCCGTGGACGCCGCATTGGCTGTGCTGCGTCGCGCGGACGAAGCGCCGGTCCGGCCGGAACTGCGCGCGCGCGTCGTGGAACTGTGCGAGGCGCTGTATCGCTCGGCCGGCCTGCAAACAAGCGTCGAAAAATACCACGCCAGCGGCGCGGAACGCGGCGCGGTGCTCGATTACCTCGATTATCCGCTCAATAACCGCTGGTGGCTCGAAGACGAGTTCGGGAAAGTGCGCGCTCTGCCCACGGACGCGGCAAAACGGGCGCGGCTCGATGAAATCCGGCACTGGGAAGACCCGGGGCCGGGCGGGTACTACGACGACATCGGAAACGTCGCAAAATCGGAACATGTCATCCAGGGTGAGGACCCGAGCACCGACCCGAACAACGATCGCAGCCCGAATCCGGATTGCATGTGGTGGCAGGACGGGCGTTCCCGCGCGCGGCAGTCTTGGGTAACGTACATGGACTGGCCGCTGGGGCTACGCTATGAGGGCGTCGACCCCGGGGCGGATTACGCGGTGCGCACGACCGGGAACCGCGATTGCTTGCTGCGCGTGAACGGCGAGCGCGTCAAGCCGGCGATCGACGGCAGGGGCGTCGGCGAGATAAAGGAGTTTCCCGTGCCGCGGCAGTTGTACCAGGACGGCGTGATCGTGTTGACATTTGATCGTCCGCTCGAACCGGCGTTGAACTGGCGCGAGGCCTCGCGCCTGACGGAGGTCTGGCTGATCAAACGGTAGTGCGGGCGCAGCCGTCTATTCACGAATTTCAACGAGGAAGGGAACCGAAGATGCCTACATCAACGACGCAAGAAGAGGGGCGCATTCCGACGCTGCACATCGTGGCGGATTCCATTCCGCAGGCGCATTTCCGCGCCATGAAGGCGGTTTGGGAACAGGGCCTCGCCATTCGCACCGAATACGACCGCAAGAACGATGCGGGCGCGTACATCGACCCGCCAAGCCGCGACGCGCGCGTGCTGGTCGAGGTGCGCGACCCCTTCGCGCAGCCGCGTTTCCCGCCCACCTCCTTCTGCGAGATCGGCGTGTATATCGCGGAGATTATGGGCATCAAGGACCATCTCGTACTGCCGATGGAAACGCTGAAGCAGGCCGTCACCGGCGAACTGACCGCGCAGGAGTGGCCCTACACGTACCACCAGCGCCTGTTCGCCCATCCCGACGTGGACGGCGGCACGGTAGACCAGATTGCGCTGGCCGTCGAACGGGTCGCGCGGACGCCCTATACGCGCCGCGCTGTCGCGACCACCGCCGTGCCGAACATCGACCCCTACCTGAAAGAGGATATCCCGTGCCTGCGCGAGATGCAGCTGCGCTGTCCCGAAGACGCGGAAGGCCGTCTGGCCCTCAACGTGAACACGATGTGGCGTTCGCGCGATTTGTACAAGGCGTGGCCGGACAACGTTATCGGAATCACGTTCCTCATGCGCGAGATTGCGGGCATGGTGGGGCGCAAGACGGGCCGGCCGGTGCGTGTCGGCAGCTACGCCGATTATGCGGCGTCGCTGCACATCTACGGCCAGGACTTCGGCGCGGTCGGCGGCGATGCGGCCCGCGGCTTGAAGAGTTTCTTCGAAACCTTTGACGAGGAGGCCTATCTCGCGCGCTCGCTGACGAGCGAGGTGGCCGCCGAGATGCTTGTGCTGCCGCAGTTGCAGATGCTCACGGCGCCGTCGAGCATCGAACAGTGGGGGTTTCCGCCCGAGGCGGTGGAACTCGGACGGCGGCTCATTCGCGAAATCGAATCGGGCGCGCTCCTGGTGTAGCGGCGGCGCGGACTACCCCGCCGCGGGCCGCCGGTCGATGTAACAGAGGAGCCGCTGCTTGAGTACGTCGGCATGCACGCGGATGGGCGCGCCGGGCGAGATATCCCGCGCGTCGACCAGGTGCACGACGCGGGTGAACGCGGCGGCGTCGGGCAGCAGCTCCGTGAGGCGGTTTGGCGCTTCCTCGAAGACGCCGCGCTCGAAGCGCGTGCCCTCCTGGTACGGGAAGACGGCGAAATAGAGGATATCCATCTCGACCAATTCACCGAAGAAGTGCGTGCCGAGCGAAACGTCCGGGACCAGGTCGTCGCGCATGGCGACGATTTCACAGAGCACGGCGACGGTGTTGATCTCGGCGAAAGAAACGGGCACGCCAAGCGACGGCGTCGTGGTGCCCCAGCGCCCCGGGCCGAGCAGCATGGTGACGGGGTTGTCCTGCGGCGCGTGCAAGTGAGTCAGCCGCCCGACCAGCCGCGCAACGGCGTAGCGCTCGGTGAGTTGGAGGCGCGCATACGAGGCGGGCGCGATGTAGATGAACCGCTCGATGAAATCGGTGCGGCTTGGGCCGATCACGGGTCCAAGCGTCTCGATGAGCAGGTCGCGTTCGGGGATGTCCCGCGGGGGCGGCGCGGCGACGGCACTGCCGCGCACCTGGAGCGGGCGGCATTGCACCAGGTTGATGCGATAGGCGCCGCCGTCCTGGAAATTGGCGGTAAACTCCATGTCGACAGGCACGCCATATGCCTCTTCAAGCGCGGCGAGCAGGGTCCGCATGTTTTCAACGAACGTGCTTTCGGCGAGCAGTTGCTCGAAATCGAGCAGCATGGGCGGCGGCGTGCGTTTGCCCATCGCGCGGGCCTCCCGCGCCATGGCTGGGTCGCTCGTGGCGAACAGATGCAGCGGCAGTTGGCCGCTTTGCGCGGCCACATCGGCAAAGTCCGCGGTCACGAGGCGGTTGGCGTCGAGGTCGAGCACGTCCACCTTGCGCTGGACATACCGGGCCCCCGCGGCGCCGGCGCCTTCAGGCCGGCGCTCGGGCGCGTTGAGCGCCACCACGCGCGTGTAATCGTCGTCGGACCGGTTCACGGCGCGGGTGCCGAGGCCGAATACCAAGCGAAGCACGCCTGCCTCGGGATCGATCTCCTCGCTCCAGACGTAGGGGTTGAAGGAGAATCCGACCCCCGCCACATGCGGATAGTAGAGGTTGCCGTGCGTGGCGCCAGAGACGCGTTGCACCAGCAGCGCCATCTGCTCGTCCCGTTCGAGCAGGTTATGCCGCGCGCGGTACGCCAGGGCCTCTTCGCCCATCGCGCTGGCATACACGGTCTTGACCGCCGAGAGGAAGTCGTCGAGACGCTGTCGCTGCGAGCCCTGGTTGGCGCAGAAGACGCTTTCATACTTGCCCGCGAAAGAGTTGCCGAAATTGTCCTCGAGCAGACTGCTCGACCGCACGATGATCGGCGATTGCCCGAAATACTCGAGGATCCGCACAAACTGTTCCTCGATCTCGTCGGGAAACGTGCCTGTGGTAATGCGGCGCCGCACCAGTTCCGCCCCCTCCAGGAAGCGCAACGAGTCCTTCTGCCGCCGCCGCAGCCACCAGCAGCCGTTACGCACGAGAAACGTGTAGAAGACGTCGGAAGCGATGTAGAAGCTGTCGTGTTCCTCCAGAAGGCAGCGCCAGCGGGGATCGGAACGTTTCAGGATGGCCCGCGCCAGCAGCATGCCCACCGACTTGCCGCCGATCAGGCCGGTGCCGATCGTGCGGCGGCGCACTTCGAGCACATCTTCGATCGTGAAATAGCGGCGCGCGAGATTTGACACGCGCCCGTCGCGCGTGACCAGCATGTGCAATAATTGCTCGAAGGCCTCCTGCGCTGTCTCGCCCGAGACCCCTTGGCGCAACTGTTCCTCTGCATTAAGGAAAGCCCGGTTCCACACGTCGAGCGGGCTGCTCAGGCTCCCGGACAGGGGCGGCACCGCGTCGGACAGCACCTCGGAGATGGTGCAGCTGTCCGTGACCGGTTCGAATGCTTCGCGGTCCCACCGGTGGAGCATGTGCATGGTGGGCGAATACCGCTGTTGCACCTTAAGCGGGCGCACGAACAGGTGCTCGCGGTTGCGGTAGACTTCGAGAAAGACCTGGCAGGTGTTGCGGATGGGGTCCGTGGCGTAGGGCGAACTCTCGCCGCGCATCAGCGCGAAATAGGCCACGTCGCCGCGGTCGAGGAGATAGGGACAGGTGAGCATGAAGAAATTGGCCAGCATCTGGTCGCTGTGCCAGTGGACGGCCAGTTCGGACAGATTGTCGAACACGTAGAAGGCGCCGCGGTCCGTCTGCTCGATGGCGCCGTGAACCTGGTCGAGCAGGATCTCGAATCCGGCGCGCGGGTCGAGGGTATGGCGGTTGGCGGGCAGGTCTTCGGAGAGCACGGGCTCGTGCCCGGCGAATCGGAAGTAAATAAGCTTGCGGCCGGTAGTGACGGCATAGCGCGCGTAAGGGCGGGCGAAGGCCCGGTAATCCCCGATGTCCCCGACGCGCAACACGACATTGTCGCCGGGAATAACGCCGCGAATGAGGCGGTCGAGTTCGGGCAGGCCGGTACTGAGCTCGAAATTGGTCTGCATGGCGCGCCTCCTGCCGCTGGCATGGAACACGAAGAACGCATACGCGCACGTCCGCTGTCAGAGACGGACGCATGCCTCGTGCCCGCTGCGGCAAAACGAGGGCCGGCGCGCGGCCGGCCCTCCGATACACCAGCGGTGCCTGTGATTATACCAAGCCCTGATCGAGCATCGCATCGGCGACTTTCACAAAGCCCGCGATGTTCGCGCCGATGACGTAGTTGCCCGGGCAGCCATAGTCGAACGCGGTCTCATAAGCCTGCGTGTGGATAGCCTTCATGATGTCGCGCAGGCGCGAATCCACTTCCGCGGCCGTCCAGATGACGTGTTGCGCGTTCTGGGCCATTTCAAGACCCGACACGGCAACGCCGCCCGCGTTGGCGGCCTTGCCCGGCCCGTAGAGAATGCTGTTTTCCAGGAACACGTCCACGCCCTCGGGGTCGGTGGGCATATTTGCCCCTTCGGCGACCAGCATGCAGCCGTTGCGCACCAGCGTGCGCGCATCCTCGCCGCTGATTTCGTTCTGCGTCGCGCTCGGAAACGCGCAGTCGCAGGGAACATCCCACGGTTTCTTGCCGTCGCGGTATTCGGCGGACTTGAACTTCTCCGTGTATTCGCGAATACGCCCGCGCTTCACGTTCTTGAGTTCCAGCACGAACGCCAGCTTCTCCGGCGTGATGCCTTCGGGATCGTGGATGGTCCCGTTCGAGTCCGAAAGCGTGACGACTTTGGCGCCCAGTTCAAACAGCTTCTCGACCGTGTATTGCGCCACGTTGCCGGACCCGGAAACCGTGCACACCTTGCCCGAGATCGAGTCGCCGCGCGTCGCGAGCATTTCTTCCGCGAAATAGACCGAACCGTAACCGGTGGCCTCGGGGCGGATCAGCGAGCCGCCCCAGTTCAACGACTTGCCCGTCAGTACGCCCGTGAATTCGTTGCGCAGGCGCTTGTACTGGCCGAACAGGAACCCGATCTCGCGCCCGCCCACGCCGATGTCGCCCGCCGGCACGTCCGTATCCGAGCCGACGTGGCGCGCCAATTCCGTCATGAAGGACTGGCAGAAGCGCATCACCTCGCCGTCTGACTTGCCCTTCGGGTCGAAGTCCGAGCCGCCCTTGCCGCCGCCCATGGGCAGCGTGGTCAGCGCGTTCTTGAAGATTTGTTCAAAGGCGAGGAACTTCAGGATGCCGAGATAGACCGTCGCATGGAAGCGCAGGCCGCCCTTATAAGGCCCGATGGCGCTGTTGAATTGAATGCGGAAGCCCCGGTTTATTCGGAATTCGCCCTTGTCGTCCTGCCAAGGCACCCGGAACATGATCACGCGCTCCGGCTCCGTGATCCGTTCGAGGATGCGCGCCTTCCGGTATTCCGGATGGCGTTCGAGCACCGGCTCAAGCGAACTCAGCACTTCCTGCACCGCCTGGTGAAACTCGGGTTCCGCCGGGTTGCGCTTGACGACCAGCTCCATGACATCGGATACGTACGACACGGTTCGTTTCCTCCTTGCCTTGTGGACGTGGAATTCTTCAGCGATGCCCCCGCGCGCGCCGCAGTGTTGCCGGCAGTGGTGTCATGCGGGAATGCGTTTCGCGCATCACGTGTGAGGCACAAGCGGAAGTTGGCATCCGGTTATGCACAGTGTATGACCTTTCGGGGATGAAAGTCAAGAGCCGGGTGCTGCAAGAGAATAACATTAGTTTTGCGCACGATTCCGCGCGCGTGGCTGCGCGACATCTGAGAATCCTTTACAGATGTTCAACATGCTATACGGCAAAAATACCGGTTCGCTTGCATTCGGCGGCAAACCGTGGTACTGTGCCGCTTTCGCCGCGAGACGCACCGATGAGGGCAGGACTTACGGAATGGAATTGAAAACGGGACGGCGCATGGTTGCGATTCTCCGCGTGCTGCGCGACTTGGGCGGACCGGCGGGCAGCGACACGATTGCGCGGGAATTGGCCTACGCGGGATTTGACCTGAGCGAACGCGCCATCCGCAATTACCTGGCGCAGGCGGACGCGCTCGGCTGGACGGTGAACCTGGGCCGGCGCGGGCGCCGCCTGACCGAACAAGGCGTTCAGGAACTGGAGCGCGCGCTGGTGGTGGACAAGGTGGGTTTCGTGTCGGCGCGCGTGGACACGCTTGCCTATCAAATGACATTTGACACGGAATCCCTTACCGGCAAGCTGATCCTGAACGTATCCACGGTCAGCCCGCGGGATTTGCGCGCCGCGGTGCGCTGTCTGACCCAGGCGTACGACGCGAATCTCGGCATGGGCCGGTACGTGGCCGTGGGCGCGGCCGGCGAGATGATTGGCGATTTCCGCGTGCCGAAGGGCACCTTCGGCATAGGCACGGTATGCAGCGTCAGCATCAACGGCGTGTTCCTGCGGGCCAACGTCCCCACGGTGTCGCGGTTTGGCGGGCTGTTGCAGGTCGAACGGGGCCACCCGAAGCGGTTTACGCAGATCATCAACTACGACGGATCGTCGCTCGATCCGCTTGAAATCTTCATTCGCGGGCACATGACCAGCGTGGGCCAGGCGGCGCGCAAGGGGTCGGGCATGCTCGGCGCCAGTTTCCGCGAGGTGCCCGCGGTCGCGCTGCCCGAGGTGCACCGGCTCATCAAGGTGTGCGAACGCATCGGGCTGGGCGGCGTGCTCGCCGTGGGCGCGCCGAGCCAGCCGCTGCTCGATGTGCCGGTCGCACAGGGCCGCGCGGGGATTATCGTGCCGGGCGGGCTGAACGCGATCGCGGTGGTCGTCGAGGAAGGTGTCGCCGTCACGAGCACGGCCATGTGCACATTGTGCCCGTTTGAGCGCCTGGTGGACTACCACGAACTGCACGACGCGGTGCGCGCGCGCGGCGGGTGACGCAGTCCGGTATGTGTCGCGGGCCAAATCATGGCGCGCAACCGGGATCTCTGGCATAATGGCGCTCTGTTTTCACCCAAGCGGGGAGGTACGGGTGTGATTCGCGTACGTTCGTTGCGTGTTGACTACGAAGACGTCACCGCGGTGCTCGATCTTGACCTCGACATTGCGCCGGGGGAAATCTACGGCTTGGTCGGCCCGAACGGCGCGGGCAAGACCTCGACGATCAAGGCGGTGGCGGGCATTCTTGAGGCCACCTACGGCGAGGTGCGTATCGGTGACGCGCATATGGCGCACAACCCGGAAGAGGGCTGGCGGGCGCTGGGATACATGCCGGATTTCCCGCCCGTCTACGAGCAGTTGCGCGTCTGGGAGTATCTCGACGTTTTCGGCGCCGCCCATCTGCTACCCAGGAAAGACCGGCGCGCGCGCGCCCGGTATTGGCTGGAGCGGGTGCAGCTCGTCGAGGAGTGGAACACGCTCGTGGGCGACCTCTCGCGCGGCATGTGCCAGCGCCTGGTGTTGGCCAAGACGCTGATGCACGAACCGAAGGCGCTGCTCCTGGATGAGCCCGCCAGCGGGATGGACCCGGTCGCGCGCATTCAGCTGCGCGATGTCTTGCGGGAAGTGGCGCGCAAAGGCGCCGCCATCCTGGTATCGAGCCATATCCTGTCCGAACTGAGCGACATGTGCACGAGCATCGGGGTCATGGACCGGGGCCGCATGGTGGTTTCCGGCGGCTTGGAGGAGATCCGCAGGCGCAGCGGCTTGGCCGGGCGCCTCATCGTGCGTATCGCGGGGACGGGCGAGCCGGCACATGCCGCGATTGAACGGATTCTCCGCGGCGCGGAAGTTGTGCTTGACCCGCGCCGGGACACCGCGGGGGTGTGGACCGCGGCGTTCACCGGCGGCGACAACGAAGCGGCGGCGCTGCTCGCGGCGCTCGCGGGCGCCGGCGTGCCGGTGGCGGAATTCCAGGTGCGCAAGGAAGGCATCGAGGACATCTTCCTGCGCGTGAGCGGGAGGGCGGAGGGATGAGGCTGTTGTGGCTGGGCAATAACGCGCTGTTCTTGAAGAACCTGCGGGAACGCACGCGCCCGGGTATGATCGCCGCGGCGGCCATTGTCACCGCCCTGGTGGTCGTGCTGGTCCTCGTCAGCGTCAGCACCGCGACGGGCCGCGGCGGTGTGCCCTGGGAACGGCAAGCCTTTTTCGTGCTGGCCTGCTGCCAGGGGCTGGTGTTGGCGCTGCTCGGCTCGGTCTCGGTCTCGGCGATGACCGCGCGCGAACGGACGCAGGGCACTCTGGATTTTCACCGGACCTCGCCGACGTCACCGTTCAACATGGTGGTTGGCCTGATCTTGGGCGCGCCCATCCTCGAGTGGTGTTCGGTGCTCGCGGTACTGCCGCTCGCGGTCAGTTTTGGATTGCGCGGCGGCGTCGCGCTCCCGCTCATGGGCACGCTCTACGGGTTTATGCTGCTCACCGTTCTGTTGCTGCACGCGCTCTGTGCCGCGATGACGCTGACTGTCGAGCGCAAAAGCCTGCACCGAGTCCAGTCCGCGATTCCCGTGCTGCTGCTGCTGGCCTCGTTCTGGGTCACGGCGGGCGGCGTGGGCATGCGTCTTGGCCCGTTGCTGCACGCTACCTGCATGCCGGTCGTCTGGACGTGTTTCGCCGCCATTACGGAACACCGCCAGGACGTATTCGAGACGGCCCCCTTTTTCGGCGTCATGCTCCCCCTGTGGACCATGCAGATCATGGTGCAGGGGCCGTTGCTGCTGTTTGCCGGCCTCGCCGCGGTGCGCAAGATAGCGCGGCCCGAACGGCCCCCGTTCTCGAAGGTCCAGGCGCTTGCCGCGGCGGCGTTCCTGCTGTTCCTCTACGTCGGCGCGGCCAAACCCGCATACGGCCTGCCTGCCGCCGAACGCCTCTACCCCGTCATTCCCCCGTTGCTTTCGTCCCTCTATTACGTCTTCGGGTTGGGCCTCGCGGGAATCCTCATTGTCAGTCCGCGGTACCTCGCCCATCTTCAGGCGTTGCGCCGCATGCAGCGCGAAGGACGGCACCATCTGCTGCCGTTCGAGGAAGGCGCCTCGAACCTCGCGTGGCTGGTCGTCTACGCTGGCCTGGCGGCCATCGCCTTCTGCGTACTGCTCTGGTTCGAGCCGCCGGGCGGCCTCATCCCGGCGGCCTTGGCGTTCCTGCTTGCCATGTCCTATCTGGCATGGTTTGCCGGCGGACTGGAACTGTTCTACCTCAGCGAGCAGCGCAAGAAGCGTGCGCTCATGTTTGTCTGCGTCGCGGCGCCGTGGGTGCTCCTGCCCATTCTGGGCGGCGTACTCGACGTAAACCTGCAACAGGACATCGTGCGCACCGTGCTCATGTCGTTCTCGCCCTTCTTCGGCATCGGCCTGTCCTGGACCGTCCTGGGGGCCGACTTGAGCGGCGTAAGCAATTCCAGCCTCTTCCATTTCGCCGTGCTGCCGCTCGTGCTCAACGCCGCGCTCGCCGTCTTGCTGCACACCTTCGCCTGGGCCGCCCGCATGCGCCTCCACCGCGAACACCAGTGACGCGCGAGACAGAAACGCCGGTTGCTTCAAAACTGCGCCCAAAGGATCTCGTACGTGTTGCCTCTGACGGATAATGGCCGGACTTTATTCTTAATCACAGGAATTTGTGCAGAGAGCGAAGACACGACCCATAAAGGACGTGTACAAACCGGTGCACTCGTGTTTAACGAACTCGTTTTATTGAGAAAAGGCACGATGGTTGTCATCGAGATTGCAGACAGCAAGTCCTAATCTGGATTGTCACCGTACAATACTCGATACGAAAGATGCTGGCCGTCTATTCCGGTGCTTGACAACCTGTCGGCCGACTGGCCGGAAAACCACAACGTCTTTCTGCGCCGGCAGCATGAGTCGTGACATCTGTTTTCACACACACCCGGGTCCATCAGGCTTTGTCTCGTGCAAAGAACAGGTCAGGCAAGAAAAGCAGCAAGGCGTAGAGCGAGAGTAGCCGGATGCCGGAGCTGGCACTCCCAGACAACTAACACGGACCAGCCAGACCTTCGGAGACGCCGGATATTCGTCTTGTCGCGCGCGACATTTTGCCATAGTTTTTTGTGCCAGTAATCCTGTCTTGACTTGGGTAATCGCGCATCTCTGCATTTGGATGAGGGGTGCTGGTGCCAGAAACAGCCATGCACAAAAATGGCTTTCGATTTCTTGCGGAACACAAGATCCGGTTTGCCTGGCAGGTCCCTCGCGTGCAGACGGTACCGGTAGCCCATCGCGTAGACGAGCCGCCGCACCTCCAATTCGGGCTTTGTCCCTTTGCTTCGGATGGCGCGCATGTTGGCACTGCGCCGGCGAGGGGATATCCTATCCATCAGATTACCAAGTCAAATGGCAAGTCGGAGATGTCACGAAGCCGCTTTCCATCAATCATCGTCTCGAGCAATTCTTGAGCATCCTCATAGCTGCATTCTCTCAGCGTATCCCGCAATTCCTGCAAGGCAAAGTGATAAACGCAGTCTATATCACCCGTCCCCAACGCAATAGACGCTATGCGGTTTGGCGTGGGTTCCCCCGTAACCACCACTATGTGAGGTAATTTGCCTTTGCGGTTTCTGACAAGATTGAGAGCCTCAGACCGGGAGTTCTGCGCACGATCGCTGCGAATCGTCCATTTGCAGGATATCGAAGCATGAAGAATTGGCCTAGCATTGTTTGCTCTTCTCAGACTGGTAAAGTTCGCGACCGTATCATCAACCAGAAACGACGGAGAGTTGATGGCTGCGTCTTCCTCGGGCTGGCGTATGATGACGACATCCGGCTTTATGAGATAATCCGCACCCAGCGCGACAGAAAGAGCAGGGTTTTCTTGTGCTGCCTGATCGAGCACGGAGAGATGTTCATATTGGTCAAATTGTGCGATTGCAAGCCGCCCCGCACCCAGACCTCTCGTTACTTCCCAAGTTCCCGGACGCAGGTGACTGAGCTTTAGGAACACCTGCTCGAGATACATGGCGCAGATCTTCTCAAAATCAGCCCCGGCAAGCTGCGCAGGCAAACGCGTGCCCGTCTCGGGTGAGCCGAGACGCTCCAAAATGCCGCGGGCGATTGTCACGCTGTGTGTGCTGTGTCGATCTGCGTTTGTTGGGACTCCCCTTGCGTCCGTAGTCAACACATGCTCGCACAGGGCGGCATGGAACGCGCGCCGCGCCTCAATAGCGAATGGCAGTTTGCGAATCACCCGACTAACCTAGCCCGGCGGTTGCTCAGCGCCGCCAATATCTGCTTTCCGACCGCACACGCAACCGGAGGCGGGAAGGCATTTCCCACCTGTCTGTAAGCGCTTGTCTTGCGGCCCGCGAATACCCACTCATCGGGAAACCCCTGTAAACGCGCTACCATCCGTACAGTTAACCGTGGCATCCCGCAGAAATCAGGCGGCGGCGCTTCGTCCGCGATTCCGTGACCGTCGACGCCCAACTGAGCCCAGGCCCGTTTTGCGCGTGTAGGCCCGAGATCGGGACCACCATGCTTCATCGAGCCGCCCACAATCGTTGGTGCGATTTCATTCGCCAAATTCTTCCACGCTGCCGCGGCTCTCCAGCCACGCTCCGCCATCAGGTCAACTAACGCCTCCCCCACCGTTGGCGGTTTTAGATTGGGCGCTATTGGCCAGTCAAACAGGTCTGCAACTTCGCTCCTCATCGCCACGTATACTACGCGCGGCCGGAGTTGCGGTACGCCAAAATCAGATGCGTTGAACAGGCGCCAAGCCGGAACATATCCGAGTTTTCTCAATTGCAGGTCGATGTGCTTGCGAAAATCTACAAAGACGGCATCAAGTATTCCCCGCACATTCTCAATCATGACAACTCTTGGCCGCACTTCATCCACTAGACGGAGGGCGGCTGGAAACAGGTTGCGTTCGTCCGCTTCTCCTAGTTTTCTGCCAGCCATTGAAAACGGGGGACATGGCAGTCCGCCTGCCAGTAAGTCAATCCCTTTGTACGGAGTCCCGTCGAATTCGCGGATGTCAGCTTCACAGACCTTCCATGTGGGCCGGTTGTAGCGAAGAGTGGTGCAAGCATTCGCGTCAATTTCCACAAGGCCAACATGGTGATAACCTGCTTGTTCGAGGCCAAGCGCCTGACCGCCGGCGCCTGCGCATATTTCTAAGACTGCCGGTTCCATCTGGAACAAGTTTTCCCTTTCATTGTCTCAACAAGCCTGTGCTCATCTTACACGCCGGCAAAAGTGTTCTCAAGCTGAACGTTGCGCATTTACAGACCAAATTCCGTCTGTCTGGCCGCAGTCACCAGGGAGTATCCTCTGGAATGGGCAGAACCTGCGGCCAGCCAGGCCGGTCCCGCACCGGCGAATCGGGGAAGATGAATGAGGCATCCATGCTATGGTGCCGCGGTTTACGCGTAGAGTTCGTTCAGGTATTCCGCGAGCAGGTCCGCGGCGATGTCGTCGGGCAGGCATTCGAGGATGGTGTTGATCATGACCATCGAGTCGGGCAGGTCGGTGCCGGTCACGCCGCCCATCGCGAGGATTTGGTCCCGCGCGCCGGCGGGGTCGGCGGCGACGAGCGCATCGATTTGCGCGCGCACGGCCTCGATATCGACCTGAATCTCACTCGCGCGCACGGCGTCAACCGAGGCGCGCAAATCCGCCAGAAACGCATCGACATGCGGCACGGCGGATTGATTTACGGTGATGTGCAGGTTGTAAGGGGAGATCGGCGTGGAAAACTGCGGCTGAACGTACCAGTCGCGTTTCTTCATCTCCTCCGCGACCTGGAACAGGTTGACCTCTTTCGAGGTGAACGAGAACATGCACATGTCGGGTTTGCCGAGTACGCGCAGGCCGGGAATCGCGTTGACGCCGTTCACCAACTTGCGCGTGGCGTCCTGCGTGTCGCGAACGATGTGCAGGTAGCCTTCCTCGCCGAGAAACGCGAGCGTGGCCCAGGCGCCGGCCATCGGCCCGCCCGATTTGGTGCTCATGATGGTCGGGTTGATCAGGGCGTACGTCGTCGTCTGCGTGCATGAAAAGATCTGGTGGCGGCGCAATTCCTTGTTGCGGTACATGATCACGGACGCGTTCTTCGGCGCGTAGCCGTACTTGTGCATGTCCGCCGAGATCGACATGACGCCGGGCACCGTCCAATCGAATTCGGGCACTTCAAGACCAGCCTTGCGCATGAAGGACAGATGGATGCCGCCGACGCAGGCGTCCACGTGGCACCAGAGCCCCCGTTCCTGCGCGAGAGCGGCGATCTCGGGGATGGGGTCCACGACACCTTGCGCATAGCCGGGGGCCGAGCCTACCAGAATGAGCGTATTCTCGTTGACAGCGCGGCGCATTTCGTCGACGTTCGCCTTGAACGTCACCGGATCGAAGCCTGCGATCACCGGCTTGATGTCGAAATAGGCGCATGCCTTGTGAAACGCGGGATGCGCCGTCCGCGCCAGGATCATTTCCGGTTGCTTGATGTTGGGCTTCGTGGCGCGGGCCCAGTCGCGCGCGGTCTTCACCGCGAGCAGGATGCTCTCCGTGCCGCCGGAGGTCATATTGCCAACGACGTGTTCGTCGCCGCGCAGCAAGTTGATGATCATCCGCACGACTTCTTTTTCGAGCCGCATCACGCTTGGGAACGTGGTCGGGTCGAGCGCCGTTTCGCACAGGTACATCATGTAGGCCTGTTTGGCCGTGTCGAGCGTTTCCTTGCCGGGATCATAGACGAAGCCCATCACGCGGCCCGAATGCCATGGAAAGTCGTTCTCCTTGTAGGCCTCGAGCGTTCGCAGCACTTCTTCCCGGTTGAGTCCCTTCGCTGGAATCTGCATCAGACATAGTCTCCAATCGCGGTCCATCCGGCTCCGTCATCAATCAATCGATTGATGAAGAGTATATCGGCCTTTCCCCGAGGGTTCAAGGCAATCGGTTCGATTGGCAGACCCTGAACGCAACAATCGTGATGCAAGGCAATGCCTCACGGCGGCGCAGCCGCACATGGACGGCGCCGAACGCGGTGACGGCGGCAAATGGCAGTACGGTTGACGCGGACAACTGAGCAGCGTTCAAGGCTTGCACGCTCCTGTAGTTCGGCCGGACATGCTGCAACAACTTCGCTCCTGCCGCGACGGCGTGGTCTTTGCCCGCCGGCATTGCGTTATGCCCATCGGTTTCAGCGAGGAAGACCTGCCACACGAGGCATTCACGACGCCCGATACGGTGTTGAGTTTCGGCATGGCGCCAGCGCGGGTTGATCTGACGAACCATATCGACGCTGTGCGTTTTGACGATGCGAAACCGAATGCCGTCCGTGGCGCCCACGGCTCTCAGGAAGTGTCTTTCATTGGGCGCGACGGTCTCATACGGAACAAACGGGCTTCAGGCAGAGAACAAGTTCAAGTGGACGTAGACCAGATGCCACGGACGGAGTGAAACGGGCGCCTTGTCCCGATTCCGTGCCGTGTGCCTCACTTCTCAACAAGATATACCTTCCCCTCATGTGCTTCGAAGACGTAAACAGGGTCTTCGGCACGCGCAGAGGCGACTTCGCACCCGTTACACGTGACGCGCAGGTTGCCTGTCACGCGTACCCGGCATTCGCCGTCCCGGCCGGCGCGGAGTGTCGCCGACCTCACATGGCCCTCTGCCCACGCAATGTCTACCTCGAATCCGCCGCGCGCGCGGAGTCCCGTGACAGTCCCGTCGGCCCACGCTTTCGGCAACGCGGGCAACAGGTGGATTTCGCCGCCGTGGCTTTGGAGCAACATTTCGGCGATGCCCGCCGTCGCGCCGAAGTTGCCGTCAATCTGGAATGGCGGGTGGTCGTCGAACAGATTTGGCATCGTCGATTTCTGGAGCAGCGCCACAACGTTTTCGTGCGCGCGATCGCCGTCACCGAGGCGCGCGAAAAAGTTGATGATCCACGCGCGGCTCCAGCCGGTGTGGCCGCCGCCGCTCGCGAGACGCCGACCGAGCGTGACACGCACCGCCTGCGCCAGGTCCGGCGTGCCGCGCGGCGTGATCAGCTCGCCCGGGTGCAGCCCGTACAGGTGTGACATGTGCCGGTGCCCCGGCTCCGGCTCGTCATAGTCCTCCATCCATTCCTGCAACTGGCCGTACTTCCCGATCTGCAGTGGCGCGAGCCGGGCCCGGTCCGCGAGCAAGCGCGCGCGAAACTCCTCGTCGACGCCGAGTATCTCGCTGGCCCGCGCGCAATTTGTGTAGAGGTCGTAGATAATCTCCATATCCATCGTGGGCCCCATGCACACGCGCGCGACGTTTCCGTCCGCCATGCGATACGCGTTCTCCGGCGAGTTCGACGGGCTCGTCACGAGCCACCCGTGTTTCGGTTCCTCGATGAGAAAATCGCAATAAAACTCCGCGCTCTCCTTTATGACCGGATAAGCCCATTCGAGGCAGGCACGATCGCCGCTGAATTCGTAATGTTCCCACAGATGCCTGCACAGCCACGCGCCCGCCGCGTGGAACTGGCCCCAGGAGGGGTCTTCGCCCGGCGACGTGAACCCCCAGACGTTGCTGATCGTGTGCGTGACCCAGCCGCGCGCGCCGTAATGGATGCGCGCCGTGTTCCTGCCCGGCTCGACCCAGGACGCTATAAGTTTCAGAAACGGCTCGTGGCATTCGGCGAGGTTCGCCACTTCCGCCGGCCAATAGTTCATCTGATCGTTGATGTTGGAGTGATAATCGGCGTTCCAAGGCGCGTGGAAGTGGTCGCACCAGATGCCCTGCAGGTTCGCGGGCAACGTGCCAGGCCGCGACGACGAAATGAGCAGATACCGCCCGAACTGAAAGTAGAGCGCGGCGAGTTGCGGATCCGCGGCGC
>JAGMZX010000021.1:18958-26613 GCA_018005585.1 Candidatus Hydrogenedentota bacterium
GGCGCGTGGAAGTGGTCGCACCAGATGCCCTGCAGGTTCGCGGGCAACGTGCCAGGCCGCGACGACGAAATGAGCAGATACCGCCCGAACTGAAAGTAGAGCGCGGCGAGTTGCGGATCCGCGGCGCCCCGGCGCAGCGCGCGCAGGCGCTCGTCAATCGGTTTCTGTCCTGATTCGTGGCCGCCCAAATCGAGCGTGACGCGCCGGAACAGCGACTGATATTCAGCGGCATGATCTGCCCGAATATCCGCGTAGTGCCTTGACGCGGCGGCCTCAATGTGTTGCGCGCATGCGGTCCCGGGGTTTTCGCCCCGATAATCCGTCGCCGCCGCCAGGAACACGGTTGCAGCGTTCGCGCCGGACAATTCGAGGGCATCTTCCGAGGCGTTCAGCTTGCCGCCTTCGTGCAGCACGCGCAACCGCGCCGCGAATGCCATGCCGCGGTCATCCCAGACCCTGCCGGACATGGCCAGCGTGTTGGCGCGGTCAGGGGTTGCGGACCATTTCGGCCCCTCGACGCCGAAATCCGGCGGATCAATGTCTGAGTTGTTCTTCCAGTCCGTCGAGCCGTTACGCTCGTCGCGATTCAAGCGGACAGAAAAACAGACACTGCCAGGCTGATCCGCGGTCAGGCGCACAACGATGACCTGGTCCGGCGCGCTGGAGAAGACCTCCCGGGTGTACCGCACGCCATTCGCAGTGTATTGGACGGTGACGACCGCCGTGTCAAGGTCGAGCGCGCGGCGGTAATCCGTAACAGGTTCCGCGCTACCCGAGAATTCGAGCCACAGGTCACCCAGCGTCTGGTACGAGCCGTAGGGGTAGTCCGCGCCGTCGCCACGATGAGAACCCTCGCCCTTGCAGACCATCTTCTGCTTCGTGAGCTGTTCGGCCTCGACCATTTTGCCCTCGACCTGCAACCGCCGCACCTCCGGCAGCGCTTCGAGCGATTCCGGGTTGTCGGCGTCCTGCGGTTCGCCGGTCCACAAGCTGTCCTCGTTGAGTTGGATGCGTTCGCGCGCCACGCCGCCGAAGACCATTGCGCCGAGCCGCCCGTTGCCGATGGGCAGCGCCTCGACCCAGTACTTCGCTGGCTTGTCATACCAGAGTTGCAGGGACATGGCGTCGTTTCCCGCTGCTTCCTTGGTTTCTGCAATACCCGCCACACAGATCGCCAGGAATGCAGTCATCATGCCCACTTTCCTTTCTTGCCAATATCTTCGTTCGTGGTTCCAGCGTCAGCTTGTCCTAAGTCACGACACGCTGAAGCGTGTACTATGGACATACTCTCGTTTCCGGCCGACAATACGCGCCTTCCGCATCCACAAACTACGCAGATCGCGCCAGGTCCATCATTGGTTCTCAGGAAAGTCGATTGCCTTCCGGGTCCGTGGACCAGTACGTTCCGAACTGCGTATCGCCGTTTTCGCGCATCCAGCAGTCGAGCGTATCCGCGAGCGCGCGCTTCGTGTCGCGGTGCGACGGGTCGTTCGCGAGGTTCACGACCTCGTCCGGGTCATTCGCCAGGTCGTAAAGCTCCTCGCCGTGACGGATGTAACGTGTGTACTTGAACGCGCGCGTGCGGATCATGCGGATGGGGTTTACCCATCGCTGCTTGCCATAGTATTGACCGATCACGTATTCGCGTTCCGGCGCGGGACCCGTGCCGGTCAAGAACGGCTGCAGCGAAACGCCGTCCGCTGCGCCGGGGTCCGCGCCCGCGAAACCGCACAGCGTGGGCAATACGTCGGTAAGCACGGCGAACGCGCCGGCGGCGCCGGGGGCAATCCCGCCGCAGGCAGGCGGCACGCGTACGATCAACGGGACGCGCACCAGGTTCTCGTACAGGAACGGCCCCTTGAAGATGAGACCATGATGCGTGTCCATGTCGCCGTGGTCGGAAGTCAACACGACGATAGTGCTGCCGGCAAGGCCCAGTGCGTCCAGCCTGTTCAATACGGTCCCGATTTCGATGTCCGCGAGCCGGCATTTCTCGCGGTACAACTCGCGGTATTTTTCCCAGTAGACGCGCGGCTTGTTGAAGATCAGTCTTCCCTGGTCCTCGCGCAGGTATTGGAGTTGCGGCGGGGGTTTCCTGCTCAAGTCGTCGCGCCACGACTCGGGCAATGGCACGGGCGCGGCGGGCGGCTCGATGGTTCCTGACAGCCCTTTCGGCGTGAATTCGTAGATGTCGTGCGGGTTGACATAATTGACGAACAACGCGAACGGCGTTTCCGGCGATTGGCGGCGGTGTTCGAGGTAATACGCCGCCTTGTCCGTTGCACCTGCCTGCGCGTCGCCGTCCAGTTCCGATATGTCGAAATGCCCCTTGAAATGATCCGCGTTGCCCAGGTGCCATTTCCCGAAGTACGCCGTGTGATACCCGGCTCCGCGCAGGCGCGACCCCAGCGTCTCGATGCCCTCAGGCAATTGCGGCATGACCGCGCCGTCGTGCCGGACAGACCCCATGTTGCCGATGACGCCGGTCCTGTGCGGGTACAGCCCCGTGTACAGCGACGCGCGGCTGGCGGAGCATTGCGGCGTCGTGCAGAACGCATCCGTGAACACCGTGCCGCTTTTTGCGAGGGCGTCGATATTCGGCGTGTCGAAGAACGGGTCCGCCGCGCCGAATGCGCGCCAATGTTGCTGGTCCGTGGAGATAAGCACGATGTTCGGGCGCACGGGCCTCGCGTCATCGGCGGCGTGACCGGCGCCTGCGGCGATGGCGGCGGCCGATGCCCGCAGGAAAGCGCGCCGGCTGATGTTTGTTTGCGTCATGACCGCGCTCCGTACAATTGCGTTGCGTTGTCGTTGAGGATGCCCCGCGCGATCTGATGGCAAATTGCCGCGCCCGCGCCGCAGCGTTCCAACGCTTCCGCAAGTATCTCGCGCACCAATAACGATGAACCCGCAGCCATCTCGACGCTGGTTGCGTCGTGGCAGGACATTATCTTATGCGCGGGCGCATAGTTCAGCCAGCGGTCGAGCGCCTCCCGGTAGAAACGCGGATTCAGGATGACCTGCCAGCAGGTTTCGAGATAGACGTTGGGCAGATGTTTCGCCATCCAGCCACTTTCATCGAGGAACGGCCAGCAATGGAGCAGCACGAGGTTCATCTTCGGATACCGCCGCGCCAGCGCCTCCAGCGGCAGCGGGCCGGATTTGTCGAGGTTGTGCGTGCCGACATGCACCTGGTGCGGCCAGCCGCGCTCGTGCGCCTGCTTGCAGCATTCATGCATGACCCAGTCCTGAAACACGCGCGCTTCGTCCGGTGTCAGGTCGCCGCGCCATTTCACCTCACGTTGCGCCCGCACGGCAAAATCCAGCGGGCGCGAGTACGCTTGAAGCTGCTTGATCCCCGTGTTCCCCGCCGTCGCGCTCCAGTCGAACACGCGGGCGATGAAATCGCGCCAGCTTGCGCCGTCCGCGGGGTCCACCCCGGCCATCCCGGCAAGGGCGTCTCTCCGCGGATGCACCTCGCGCCAAAAATCGAGAAAGGAATCAATGCGCAGAATAGTCCTCGTGAATGCGCGCTCCGCCGCGGCGGCCGCGGCGCCGGCTTCGCGCCGGTAGAACTCGGGATGCACGGGACGGATCAGCCCGGAGAACCGCGCGCGCTGCATGGCGTCGCGGTACCAGCCGAATACGTCGCCGTATTTCGCCGCCAGGGAAGCATCCGCGCGCTGCCACGCATCTACATCGAACGTCGCGATATCGGCTTCGTGCAGGAAGAGCACGCCGTGGCGGATGCACTGAAACCCGCCGGTTAGGACCTGCCGTTCGAGGTGCGGCTGCATGGCGCGCAGTGCGGCCTCCGGCGACTGCTCCCACCACGCCCGGAAATCCGGTGCGCCCGCTGCTTTCGCCATGCCGTCCCAATCGCAGCCCGCCGAGGCAAGCCAGCCGCCGAAATAGGGGTCGAGCACGATATCCCACACGCCCGTCCGCCGCGTGGGCGTTGCGCCGGCTTCGGCATCCGCCCGGAACCCTTCATCCACCTGCCCGATCGACGGGATGCTGCCCCAATGCTCGTGGGCGCAGAAGTTGAGGATGTCGCCGAAGACAAGACTTGACACAGCGGCGCCGTGCGGAATCGCAGCGGCGCTGGTCTCCGCAGATGGGGGCTCTTGAGCGGCGGCCACACGGGTTCCGCCGGCTGCCAGCGCCGCGCCGCCAGCCATCCGGCCAACAAAAGTGCGCCGGTCTATCCTTGCCATTTTGGCCTCCCGACAGTCCATTTACTCGATTTCAGAAATACAGTCATGCTTGGAATGCGCAAGCTCATGTCCGTCGTAGCTCATGCGAAGGTGGATGCTTGCACTTTGTTCCTCTCGGAACTTGCTGCGCCATAGCACGACGGCCAGCAAGGTGCCGCACGAAACGCAGCAATACGTCATCGAACTCATGACACACCGGGCCGGGCGGCCCGATTGGTATAGCAGATGCGAGCGAACCGGGCCAAGGGCAGCGCCTGCGTGCTGGTAAGGAAAGCGGCGCACCGGTTGTTTTCAGAATCGGTCAGGAGGCCCGCAATCGTGATTCCGCCCATCAGGCAACCGGAAATGACGTGGGGGCAATGGGTTTTGAAGGGGGCGGCGCATTGGCTATTCAACGCCGTGCCGCGCGCGATGGCGCGCTTCTCCCCGGTGGGCGATAAGCCCGTATTTGACAAGGCCGCCTTTCCCTGGGTGGCGGAGGTCGAGTCGTGCTGGCCGGCGATCCGCGGGGAAGCCGAAGACTTGCTTGCGTCCCGCTCGACGGTGCCGAACGTGCAGGACATCATGCCCAGTCAACGATTCCTGTCACAGGATGACCGGTGGAAGACGTTCTTTTTCTACGCCTATGGCCGCCGGTTCGTCAAGAACTGCGCCCTATGCCCCGCCACGGCGGCGGCCGTCGAACGCATCCCGGGCATGACCACGGCGCTCTTCTCGATACTGGCCGGGGGCAAGTACCTTCCCGAACACCGCGGCCCATACAAGGGCGTGCTGCGGTTCCATCTGGGTCTCGTGGTTCCGGAACCGAAGGAATCGTGCGGCCTCCGCGTCGCGGGCCACGTCCTGCATTGGGAAGAAGGGCGGGGAATTGTCTTCGACGACGTGTACAAACACGACGCGTGGAACTTCGCGCAGGCGGACCGCGTCGTCCTGTTCGTCGATTTCGAGCGTCCCCTGCCCGCGCCGTTCGCACAGATGAACAGGCTTCTTATACGGCTGGTTCGCTCGCTGCCGCTGATTCAGGAAGTGATAAGGCGCATGGAGCGCGTCGCGCCGCTGCAAGAAACAGGTGCGCCGGACCAGTAAAAGGCTGAGGCCTGAACCTCACGCGAACAGACTCTGTGCACGCGCCGCGGCGACCAGATTCTCTTCGAGGTGCGTGAAATTCTGCATGTCGGCGTTCACGACGTCAACGCCGTGTTCGAGCACGTAGGCGTAGGCACGTTGATATGCGTTAAGGCCTGCTTTCAGGAGCCCTTCTTCGTAATAGGAGTCGAATGCCGCCTCGCCCGAGGGGCCGGTAAGGAACCGGCCCGCCTTCATGCCCACGAGCCCGAGCCCGGCGTCGCGGGCACGGTCCAGCAACGGACGCAGTTCGGTCATCGGCGGCGTGCCCGCGAGCAGGCTGCGCGAGTCCCAGTCGTACCAGCCCGCGGGCGTCACGGCGACCATCGCGATGTCGTACCACCCCGTCTCGATAGCGGCCTCGAGGACCTCCTTGGCCCGCTTGTGCGTGCTCAGCCCGAAATGACCCACCTTGCCCGCATCGCGCGCCCGCGTAAATGCCGCGTAGAGCTCCTCGCACGCGACCACGGGCGGGTCCGAGACGGCCATGAGGTAATAGGCGTCGACGTAGTCCGTTTCGAGGTCCTTCAGGCTGGCTTCAAGCAGGCGGGTCCATCCCGCCGCCATCGACTTTGCGTCTTCCAATGAAAGCGCGCCGGTCTCCTGCAAGTCCCGGAGCAGGCGCAGAGGGGCTTTTGACGCGATCCAGACGTCGTCGCGGTGCGCTCTGAGAAATGGCGCGAACGCCTTCTCGCTCCCCCTGTAGTACAGATTTGAGCCGTTGTCGTAATAATTGACGCCGGCCTCAAAGGCCCGCTCAAGCAGATGGACGCCCCGGCCGCCGGACAGCGCCGCGCCGCAGCCGAACACGAGGCGGCTGGCCAAGAAGTTGGTGCGCCCCAGCTTGCGATACGCCATCGACGGGCGCTCGTTGCGATGGATCAGCCCGTCGCTGCCCGGCGTCTTGCGGGCCGGGGTCGGCTCTTGCGCCGCGCCCAGCGCGGACGCGCCAGCAGTCGCCGCGGCAAGCGCGGCGGAAGATTTCAGAAAATCCCTGCGGTCCATGACCGTCTCTGATGGGTTCTTGTGCATAGTTCTCATCCTTCATTTGCGCCCGGCCGCGCTGTAACGATCCGTCTGAAACGCTGTAACTGTAGGCCCAAGCCGCGTGGGACGTCAACGCATCCGCTACACTTGGGCCCGTGCGCATAATCGGTGTAAGAGGAAAACCGGTTTGCCGCCGGCGATTCCCGTCCGTGAATGGAACAGTTGTTCTGGCCCCGATGCGCCCGGTCGACCGTATCGAGAGGGGCGCGGCGATTCCGGCGCAGCCTTGAAATCGAGGGAACTTGTGATGGCTTGCCAGGATGGTACCGCCCAAGCCCGGCGCATGCGAATGATCTTGAACGACCCTGCGCCGGGCGCCGGGACGGAGCGTCTTCCGGGCAAGACAGAGGCCGCCGGCAGCGCGGCAAGTCCGCGGCAGGTGAGACAAGAATTGGAGCAGCACAAGACAGAGAGCGGCCGCATGCTGTGGCGCGTGCAGGAAACGCCGCGCCATCACCAGATTCGCGAGAAACTGACCGCGTTGGGAGAGCTCACCGCGGAGGTGGCGCACGAAATCCGGAATCCGCTGAACTTCGTCAACAACTTCTCGGAATTGAGCGAGGAGTTGATCGAAGAACTGCGCCTGGAGCTTTCTGCAAGCCCGGGCGGCTTGCCGGTGCAGACGCGCGCGCGGGTTGCGGAATTGATTGATGCGCTGGCGGACAACCTGCGCCGCATCCGCAAGCACGGCGACCGCGCGGACGCCGTCGTGCAGGGCATGCTCGAGCACGCGCGGAGCGCGCCCGACGATCCGGAGCCGTCGAATCTCAATGCGCTGCTGCGTGAATTCGTTCCTCTCGCGCTGCGCCAATTCCGGTCGCGGCACGATGTGGTCCAAGCGACGGTGCGGATGCGCCTGGACGACGCCATCGGCGAGGTGCGCGTCAAGCCGCGCAGTATCAGCCGGGTGGTGCTTAACCTCGTGAACAACGCGCTGTACGCGGTGCACGAGAAGAGACAGCGCCTCGGCCGCGCCTACGAACCGGTCGTGACGGTCAGCAGCCTGCGCAAGGACGGTTTCGTCGAAGTCCGCGTGTGCGACAACGGCGACGGCGTCCCGGAAAGCGACCAAGGCCGTATCTTCGAGCCGTTCTTCACGACGAAACCGGCCCACGCGGGCGTCGGGCTCGGCCTGTCCATCTGCTACGACATCGTTGTGCGCGAGCACGGCGGCGAATTGTTCCTGGTTTCCGAACCGGGCGCGTATGCCGAGTTCATCGTGCGCCTGCCGCAACCGGGTTCCTGAACCTGTCGACAGGCGTTGTA
>JAGMZX010000021.1:26713-53856 GCA_018005585.1 Candidatus Hydrogenedentota bacterium
ATCCTTTGAACAGCATGCGCGCGACGCGCGCTATGCGTTTCTCCTGCGCATTGCGCGCGAGCGGTCCATCGGCGTCATCGCGACGGGCCATCACGCGGACGACCAGGCCGAGACCTTGCTGCTGCGTATTATTCGCGGCAGTGGGATCCACGGACTGGCGGGCATTCCGCCCGTGCGCGTGGCTGAAGGTCTCCGAATTGTCCGCCCGCTGCTGGATTGCAGCCGGCCGGAGATTCTCGCCTATCTCAAGGGGAAGCGGCTGCGCTACTGCACCGACGTCACGAACGCTGACCAGTCCATCCCCCGTAATCGCGTGCGGCACGAGTTGCTGCCTCTGCTGGAACGGCGCTACAACCCGGGCGTGCGTGCGGCGCTGTTGCGGCTTGCCGAGATGCAGCGGCTTCAGAACGCGCTGTTGCGGCCCCTGGAGGAGGAGGCGCTGGCGCGCAGCGTGAACGCGGCGGGCGCGATTGACCGCGCGCAGTTTGCGGGGTTGACCGAGGCGTTGCGCCGCGGTTGCGTCGCGCGACTGGCGCAGCGCTGGGGCGTCGGCTGCGATTTTGCGCGCGTCCTTGCGGCAACGGCATTCATCCTGTACGGTGCGACGGGACGGCGGCTCGACATCGGTGGTGGCGTGTATCTGTACAACAGCCGCGCCGCGACCTTCTTCGTGTCCAGCGGGCGGAAACCGGTTGTGGTGTGCGAGCCGTTGCTGATTCCCGGCGAAACCCGCGCGCTGGGCCGCCGGTTTGTCGCGCGGCGCCTCGACAACGCGCCGGACAGACCGCTGCGCGCGTACTGCACGCCCGCACGGCAAGTTTTCGACGCGGACGAAGTTGGCGCGCGCCTTTACGTGCGCGTGCGGCGTCCCGGCGACCGTTTTGCGCCGCTGGGCATGCACGGAGAAAAGAAACTGAGCGATTTCTTCATCGACCGCGGCGTTCCGGCGCCATGCCGCGACGCTGTGCCGCTGATTGCTGATGACGCGCGCATTTTCTGGGTCGTGGGCTATATGCCGTCGTCGTCGGGCGCCGTGGGGCCTCGGACGCGCCATTTTCTCGAAATTGAGGCGGCTCTCGAACCGGGGGAGACTGCGTATGAGGCTGATTGAACCACCCCTGATCGGCGCGGCGGCTATCGCCGCGCGCATCGACGCGCTGGCCCGCGAGATAAACCGGGACTACGCGGGAATGCGTGTGGTCGTGCTGGCCGTGCTCAAGGGCGCGTTGCCCTTCGCGGCGGACCTGCTGCGCCGGTTGGATGGGGACGCCGTGCTGGATTTCATACGCGCTCGCAGCTACGACGGGTGCGCGTCCGCCGGCGTTGTGCGGCTTACCTTCACGCCGGAGACAGACCTGACGCAACAGCACGTGCTGCTGGTTGAGGACATCCTCGACACGGGGAAGACCGCCGCATGCCTGGTTGAATGGGTCAGGGAGCAGGCCCCTGCCAGCCTGCGGGTATGCGCGCTGCTCGACAAGCCGACGCGGCGGCAGGCGGCGGCGACCGCGGATTACGTGGGTTTCACGATCGAAGACCATTTTGTCGTGGGCTACGGCCTCGATTATAACGAATGCTACCGCCAATTGCCCGCAGTGTACCTGTTGGACACGGAAGAAAGGACAGGCGGATGACGCTGCAACTGGACGAGTCCGCATTCCGCACGGCGAACCCGCCGTTTGACGCGGAGGGCCGTTACCGGCCGGTGAGTTTCTGGCACGAGACGGCCGACATGACGCCCGGCCAGCCCCTCGAAGGCGATACCACCTGCGACATTGCGGTGGTCGGCGGCGGGTTCACGGGGCTGTCCGTCGCGCACGCGCTGAAGCGGCTTGCGCCCGAACGGGACGTGGTCGTGCTGGAACGCGCTGTTGCCGGGCATGGGGCCAGCGGCCGCAACGGCGGTTTCGCGATGCCGCTGTTGGGCTGGGACCTGCTCTACACGGCGCGCAAGCTGGGCGAGGCGGCCGCAGGCGCGGTATACCGGGTCATGTACGAGGCAGTCGCGCATGTGAAAGGCTTCACGGAGGAATACGGTATCGACTGCGACCTTGAAGCCACGGGCTACGTCTTGCTCAACACATGCGCGGGCCGGGAGCGCCGCGCGCGCGAGGAATTCGAGCTGGCGCACCGCCTGGGCTTCGATCATGTCTGGCTCGACAAGCGCGAACTCCAAGCCTATATTCGCGGCAACGCCTTCCGCAGCGGCGTCTTCGACCCGCACCCCTGCGTGCTGAATCCGGCCAAGCTGTCACGCAGCTTGAAACGTGCGGCGGAGAACATCGGTGTGCGTGTTTTCGAACAGACGCCGTTGCTCGCGCTGACGGAAGGGCCTCGTATCGCGCTGCGCACCCCGAAAGGCGGCGTCCGCGCGGGCCGCGTGGTGCTCGCCGTGAACGGCTACGGCGGATCGCTGGGGTTCATGCCGGCCCGCATTTTGCCGGTCCACACGTATATCGTGTTGACGGAACCGCTGACGGACGCGCAACTTAGCGGTATCGGCTGGGGCGCCAAACGCGCGAGCCTCGAAACAGCGCGCAATTTCATCCACTATTTCCGGCTCACGGCGGACAACCGCATCGCTTTCGGCGGCGAAGATGCCCAACTGTACTGGAAAGGCCGCTATTTCGACGGCGACAAGCGTGTGTTCGAGGCGCTAAAGGCCCGTTTCCGCGCCTATTTCCCCAGCTTGGCGGGCGTGCGCTTCACGCACGAATGGGGCGGCGTACTGGGCGTCACGCTCGACATGTTTCCCAGCTTTGGCGTCCGGGGCGCGCACGGTAACATCTACTATGCCGGGGGATACTCAGGCCACGGTGTCGCCCTGGCGAACTATGCGGGCGTGTTGCTTGCGCCGCATATCCTCGCGGATATCGGGGGCGGCCGGGCCGATACCGCGCCGCCGCCGTTCTGGAACCGGCTGCCGCCGTACCTGTTCCAGCAGCCTCTGCGTTATGCGGGCATGCAGGTCTACCGCGCGGCGCTCCGGGCGCAAGATGTGGTGCAACGCGCGTAAATGGGCGGCCCCATTGCGCGGCCGCGCCAAAACGGGTAGGATGATGATTGATACGCAGGGTGCGGCGGCCCGCAGGACAAAGAGGCATTCATGGCGAAGCTGAAATGCCCGAAATGCTTTCACGTGAATCCCGAAGGACAGGAGGTCTGCATCAATTGCAGGACGCCTCTGCCGAAGATTCGAATTGAGGCGCGTACCGACCCCACGCCGCCCCCGGAGGCTTCGGAAATCCAATTCCGCAGAGGCCAGGTCGTTGCGCAGCGCTACACCGTGTTGCGGCTGATCGGGCGCGGCGGCATGGGCTGCATCTACAAGGTCCACGACAACACACTCGGCGAAGAAGTGGCCCTGAAAACGCTGCTCCCGCAATTGGCGCGCGATCAGCTCGTGGTCGAGCGGTTCTTCAACGAGGCGCGCATCGCCCGGCGGCTCGCGCACCCGAACATCGTGCGCGTCCATGACATCGGCACGGCGGGGAACATCATCTATATATCGATGGAGTTCGTCGAGGGCATTTCCCTGCGGCAGTCGCTCGAGCGCCAGCGGCCCGACACGCCGCTGCCGCTGCTCCAGGTGCTCACCATCATGGACGAACTCTGCGCCGCGCTGGAGTACGCCCACCAATTCACGGTTCATCGCGACATCAAGCCGGAAAACGTGATGCTGAGCAGTGACGGTCGCGTGAAACTCATGGACTTCGGCATCTCGAAGCTGATGGCCGACACGCGGCTGACCGGCGCTTCCGTGGTCATGGGCACGCCGTTTTACATGGCGCCCGAGCAGTTGCGCAACAGCCGCGACGTGGACGCGCGGGCGGACGTTTACAGCGTCGGTGTCATGATGTACGAGCTGTTGACCGGCAACGTGCCCACGGGCGTGCCAAAGGCCGTGTCGGAAATCATGAAGGCCGTCCCGCCGGAATTGGACGCGGTCATCGGCCGGTGTGTCGAGCCCGACCCTAAGAACCGGTTCCAGAACGCAACCGAATTGCGGCAGGCCATAGCGCCGCTGCGTCAAGCGCTTCAGACCGGCGGCAGGCTCAAGACCGGCAGGCGGACCGCCGGCGCGGGGGGCGGGGGCGGGCGGCTGCGACGGCCCCTCGGCGCGGCGCTGGCGGCGTTATTGCTGGCCGCAACGGCTTTCGGGGTATACCGGGCGGAAATGAGCGCACGAGGGCTTGCTCCCGAACAGGAGGAAACGTCCGCGGCGCCCGAGGGCACAGCGGAACGGTACGACTTGCTGGCTCCGCTGGTGCTGCGGGCGCGCGAAGCCGCGGACACGCGCTCCCAGCGGGTCGAGGGCGCGTTGCGCAAAGCATACGATGCCGGCGAAGAAGTCTGGCAAACGGCCCAGCAAAGGAACGAAGCAGACGGTGCGGAAGCCGCGCGGCTGGCGGAATGCGCACTGCAATGCTACTTGGCCTGCCTGATGTGGCCGAAAGAAATGGTCTTCATTCCGCCCGGCGAAACGGAGGTGAACGGGGCGCGCGTGACCGTGCCGCCGTTCTTCATCGACGAGACCGAAGTCACCGCTGGGAAGTATCGCGAATTCTGTGAACGCGCGCCGGGCGGATGGGTCAATCCGCTGCCGCAGGATTACGCGCCGGACTGGCCCGCCGTCCTGGTGGCGTACTACGATGCGCAGGCCTATGCGGCCGCAAACCAGAAACTGCTGCCCACCGAAGCCCAATGGGCGCGCGCCGCCTATGGCAATATCCCCGCGGACTACCCCTGGGGGAACTCCTGGGAAGAGGGCGCCGCCAAGACCTTGGGCACAGGCGACGCGGGCATGCCTGCCACGGTAAAGAGTTACGGCAAGGACTTGAGCCGCTACGGTTGCTGGGACATGGCCGGTAATGTGACCGAGTGGACGCGCTCTCCGTTTGCGCCCAAGGACGAAGCGCAGCCCGGCGGAACGCCGGATTTTGGGGTGCCCATGGCCGTACGCGGCGGTCACTATAACGCCGCCGCCGTGCGCCTTACCGACTCCTTTGCCGCGTCCTACGAAAAACGCGACCCGACACTGGGATTCCGCTGTGTTCTCGAGATTCCGACGCGGCGGGATATCGTTGAGAGCATCCTGGACAAGGCGTGAGGCGGCGGAGCGCATGTGGAATAAATAAGAAAGAGGTCTGACGCGTCTTAGCGCACCAGACCTCCGCGGAAGGAGAAACGCCAAATGTGGCGTTGACCAGAGGTATTATACCACAGGTTCTCGCCGCGCGTTGCAAGGGGAGCCGGTGGACGTGGTGTAATGCCTTGATTTCAATTGACTTAAACGGAGTAATAACCGGACCAGACGCGTCTCTCCCGGCGTAGACACGCGGCGGGAGACCACGTGTTGGCAGTTGTATTGGGGAGCATGTTGCATGCCGGATGCATTCGACATGACCGTCGCGCTTATTACGCGAGACCGCGCGGAGACGCTCCCTACCTGCCTCCAGCATCTGGAAGTGCAAGACTTTCCGCAGGCCCGGTTCGAGATTCTCGTCCTCGATAACGACAGCTCCGATGGGACCGGCGAAATGCTGAAGCGGTACGCTGGAGGCGCGCCGGTGCGGACGCGCTGTGTACGCCTTTCGCCCGCGGCATCCTGGCCGGACGCACGCAACCTGGCGCTGCGCGAGGCTGCGGGGCAATGGGTACTGTTTCTGGACCAAGATCTGCTGGCGGGGCCGCGGCTGGTCTCGCGGCATGTCATGGCTCACCAGGAACGCGCCGTCCCGGCGGCGTTTGTCGGCCACCTCTTGTTCCACCCTCAAGCGGACCCAATGACCCTGACCAGCGGATTTCTGCCGGAGGAATATACGGCGCTGCCGGAGGACGCGCCGCTATCCTATCTGGATTGGCGCGAGCACAACTTCAGTATCGGCCGCAGCTTGGCCCTGGAAGCAGACGGCTTCGCCGTGGACTTCATCTTCCCACATTTTCAGGCGGCGGAATTCGGGTGGCGCCTCCGCGAACGCGGCGTTTCCGCGTATTACCTGAACCATGCGCAGGCTTATATCTGGCGTCCGTTGATGTTCGAGGCCGCGCGCACCCGCGCATACGCCATTGGATACTCGCTGCGGGCCTTGGCGCAGAAGACGGGCGAAGCGCTTATTCTGGGGCGATACGCCGTTCACCGGTCTCGGGCGCGCCGTATCTATGACTGGTTGACGATGCCTTACGTCGTGCGCGCATGCGAACGCCTGGACGCAAACACGCGCCCCTACGCTTTCTACTTGCGCCGCATAATGCGCTATGAGATGTATCGGGGCTACCGGGACGCGCTGGAAGGCCGTCCGCCGCGTTATCGGGAAGTGCATAGCGTGCCCGCCAGTTGAAACACGGCGCTGGTTCGATTCCTGCGTGTTTGGATTCGCCGCCAGAATCTGCCACACTACCGCCCCAAAGCCGTGGCAGTATGTCTATGAGACTTATTCACACATCGGACGTGCACCTCGATGCGTCTTTCGCAGGCTGCGGAATGCCGCCCAGCCAGGGCAATTGGCGCCGCCAGCGCCTGCGCGAACTTTTGCTCGAAATCCTGCGGCGCGCCGCGTCCTGGCCGGCGGATGCCGTCCTCATCGCGGGCGATCTCTTTTGTCTTGGCCGGCTCAGCCGCGAGACGGTCACCTTCCTACGCGAGGCCTTCGAGCTCGTGCGTCCCGTGCCCGTGCTGATCGCGCCGGGCAATGAAGACCCGGCCGTGCCCGCGTCGCCCTACGGCATCGAATCGTGGCCGCCGAACGTGCATATTTTCGAATGCGCGGAATGGACCGGGTGGCAGCATCCCGGCGCACCTCTGACCATACACGGCTTCGGATTTGACGGGCCGGAGCCTTCGCGCAATCCGTTTGGCGGCCTGGTCATCCCCGAAGACGGCCGCGTTCATGTCGCCGTGGCGCATGGCTCCGAACGCACGCACCTGCCGCCCGACAAGGCACCTGTCGCGCCGTTTGACGCGGCTTCCGCCGCTGCGCCGGGGCTGGCGTATCTGGCGCTCGGTCATTATCACAATGTTCTGCAGGTCACAGGCGGCTTTGACACGCACGTCTGGTATTCCGGCGCGCCGGAAGGGCACGGGTTCCACGAGACGGGCCCGCATCATTATCTGGAAATCGAGCTGGACGCGGAGACCCCCCCGCGGGTCACGGTGCGGCCCGCCAGTGTCTCGCGGACTACCTATGTCGTGCGCGACCTGGATTGCACGGCGCTCGATACGCGCGACGCCGTGGCCGATGCGATACGCGCGCTTGCACAGGAGGCGCAAGGCGACGTCATTGCGCGGATCACGCTGACTGGGGTGTGCCCGCCCGCGCTGCGGGAGTCCTTTCGTGCCATCCGCGAGGCGGTCTCGGATGCCTGCACGTTCCTGGACTTGCTCGATGAAACGGAGCCCGCGGAGGCCTATGAGGAATTGGCGCGGGCGCACACGAGTCTGGGGCTGTTCGTGCGCCGTCTTAATCAGCAACTGGCGGATTCCGTGGAGGAACGGCGGCGGCGCATGCTCGCCCGGGCGCGCGAGGTTGGGCTGGCGGCCTATCGCGACAGCGATGTGGCGATTCGCAGCTTGGAGGGCAACCCCCGGTGAGAATCCGCAGGATTTCCATCGACGGTTATGGCCGCCTCACGGGTCAGGCACACGAGTTTGCGCCGGGCCTTCAGGTCGTCGTGGGACCGAACGAGCGGGGCAAATCCACCATGCGCGCGTTCATCGGCGACATGCTCTTTGGCCAGCGGCGGCATCCCGGGGAGCCGGTCTACGACGAAGCGCGGGATTTCCGGGCGCCTTGGGGCGACCCCGAACGCTATGGCGGCGCGCTGGTCTACGAATTGGACACGGGCCGGCAGGTGGAAGTGACGCGCGGCTTTGCGCCGGGGCGCGAATCCGTCCGCGTTTATGACCGCACCGAAGGCCGGGACGTCACGGAGGAGTTCGAGTTGTTGCGCAATGGCGAGCCGGATTTCGCGGGCGCGCATCTGGGACTCTCGAAGGAAGTCTTTCTCGGCGCCGCGACGATAAGCCACCTTACGCTGGAAGAACTGGCGGAGGGCGAAGCGCTGGCGCGGATCCGCGAGCGGCTCCTGGCCCTGGCGGACTCGGGCGGCGAGGCGCTGTCGGCGGAAAACGCGCTGCGGCGGCTGAATGACCGGATGGACGCGACCGGCCGGCCGGGCGTGCGCGGAAAGCCGCTTTCAAACGCGCGAATCCGGCTCGATGAGGTCAACCGGGAGTACCGGGCCGCGCTCGAGGCGCAGGAGGCCGTCGCGGAAATCGAGGAGCAGCGGGGCAACGTGCTGCGGCAATGCGCCGAAGTGCGCACGCGCCGCGCCGCGCTGGAACAGCAGTTGCAACTTCTCGAGCAGCACGATCGCGCGTCGCGCCTGGCCGGGGCAGAGAGTCTTGCCGCGCGTATCGACACCGCCACGCAGCATTGTTTCTCGCTGGGCGCGGCCGTGCGCGAGTTTCCCCTGAACCAGTTGCCGGAGGTGCAACGGGCCGAGAATCGCGTCTCCACGGCGCGTGTGCAGCTTAAGCGGACGCGCGATGAACTGAAAAAGGTGCGCCGCCAGTTTGAAGAGGAATTCCGCCGGTCCGGCGCGCTCAGCGACAAAGCGCCGGTGGAGATCGATGAGGCTGCCGAGGCGCGCCTGGGCGAATTGGCCGCCGCCATCGAGCGGCTGCGTGAGCGTCTGGCCGAGGCGGACGAGCAGGTGCTGGCTGCCCAGGAGCGCATCGACGCAGCGCAGGTTCAGGTCAATACGTTTCCAGACTTCAGCCGCCTCGCCCCGGACCCCGTGGCGTGGCTCACACAGCTCTCGAGTTCCTTCGATGTGGCCGTGCGCACCCGGGACGAGGAATGTGAGCGCCGCGCGCAGTTGCGGCGCGAAGTCGCACAGCGCAAGGAACGGCTCGCCGCCGCGCAATCGCTCTTCTCGGAATGCCCGGACTTTCCGGAAAAGGCCCGCGAATACGACTTGACCAAGCGCATGCTCGACGAACAGCGCGGCCGGCTGGCCAGCTATCTGCAGGCCTTGCGCAACACCGAAGAGGAAATCGTGGAGAAACTGCCCGGATTCCGGTTTCTGTCCGCCGGTCTGGGCGCGTTCATGCTGCTGCTGGTGGCCGGCTACTTCTATTTCGGCCATGCGGCCATGCTGCTTCCCGCCGCGTTTACGCTGGTCGCAATGCTCTATTTTCTGCTGAATCTCGGTTATGCGCGCAGGCGGCTTGAGAAGGCCCGCGCGGACGTGCAGCAGACCAGTCAGGAATTGGAGGCGCTCGACGAAAGCCGGCCGCAGCAGGACTCGCCGATAGTCGTCATGATGCGCCGCGAGGGTTGCGAGACCGTGCGCGAACTGGAAGCGCGCTATGACGCCTACCGGACCGCCCTCGCGGAACTGGCGGCGCGCGAGGAGGTGCTCGCCGCGGTGGAAACCCGGGCGGCCGAGGCGGAGGATCGCGTGGCGCGCCTCTTCGAGCGGTTCCAGGAGACCTTCCGCCAAGTGGGCGAGGAGGTAACGGGCGAGACCGATATCAAGCGTGCGGCCGGGCGCGCGGTCACGCGGTATCAGGAGTACCGGGAAGCCAAGGCGCGCTTCATGGACTGCCGCGCCACGCTCGAGAAGCTGCAGCAGGGGCGGCGGCGCTACCAGAGCGAGCTTGAAGCCATGCTCGGGGAGCAAGGCGCGCTTGCGGCGACGGTTCGGGCCGCCATGCAGGAAGACGGCTTCCCGGACGGGCAGGACTATCCGGACATCCTGGCGGCGCTTCGCGCATGGCGCGAATATCAGAGCACGTCGCGCGAGCGGCGCGCGCGCGCGCAAGTGCTCCAGGAAAAGTCGCACGACCTCGAACGCCAAGTCAAGACTGAGGAACTGGAATTGGAGAAGTGCGAGCAAGGTCTCGCGCATCTGCTGGCGCGCGCGGGCGTTTCCTCCACCGAGCAGTGGCGGAGCATGGCCGAGCAGGCCCGTGAATACCGGGAAATATGGGACAAACGGGTCGCCTTGCAGGAACAGCTGGACGCCGTGCTGCGCGGGGAAGATATCCAGGCGCTGCGCGGGGCGGTCCAGACCGCAGGCGAATTGCCGCCGAAGCCGCGCCGCTCCCGGGACGACATTCAGGCCGATGCCGCGGCATGCGCGGCGAAGACCGAGGCGCACCTGCGCGAGGAACACCGGCTCTTGCTCCAAATCGCGGAACGCACCGCGGGCGTGCGTTCGTTGAATGAGATCGAGGAAGAGCGGGCCGTCCTCGAACGGCAGGTGGAAGACCTGGAACTCGAAATGGAGGCGGCCAGCTACGCGCTCGCACACATCCAGGAGATTGCGCGCGACCGGCATGCCCGCATTGGACCGGCCCTCGCCGAGCTTGCCAGCGCGTACCTGGCGGAAATCACGGACGGCGCTTACGCCGAGATCCGGCTTGAACGCGACTTCTCCGTGTGCGTGCCGCTGGCCGCGGCGGGCCGCGTTCTCGAGCGCCCCGAGAAATCGCTCAGCAAGGGAACCATCGACCAGGTGTACCTTGCGTTGCGGCTTGCGCTCGTGCGCGCCATGAGCCGCAATGGGGAATCGGTGCCCATGCTGCTGGACGACCCCTTCGCAAATTACGACGATGCGCGGCTCGAGCGGACCATGCGCCTCATCGCGCGCATCGCCGCGGATAATCAAGTGATCCTGTTCACGTGCCGGGAAGACGTCACCCGCGCCGCCGAAGCCGTGCGGGCGCCGGTTCTCCGGCTATAATCCAGCAAAGGCCGTAGCCCGGCAAGGCGCCGCCGGGACCAGGACAGGAGATATGGCCAGCCCGATCACCTTGACCACCGATTTCGGCGCGCGCGATCCCTATGTCGCGGCGATGAAAGGCGTGATTCTGCGCGTGTGCCCGGAGGCGCCCGTGGTGGACCTCATGCACGACATTGCGCCCCAGGATATCTGGGAAGCGGCGCTGTTTCTGGCTGGGGCCGCGCCTTGGTTCCCCGTGGGCACGGTCCATCTCGTCGTGGTGGACCCGGGGGTCGGCACGGACCGCCTCCCCATTGCCGTGGCGGCGGGCGGGCAGGTCTTCGTCTGCCCGGACAATGGCGTGCTCACCTTTGTGTTGCGCGCCTGCGATTTCGAGCGGGCCCACGTCATCAACAACGCGGCGTTCATGCTCCCCGCAATCAGCGCGACCTTCCACGGCCGCGACGTCTTTGCGCCGGCCGCCGCACGGGTCGCCGCCGGGGCGGACCTCGCATCGGTGGGGCCGCCGCTGGACCGTATCGCGCAGTTGGACGCTCCGGAACCGCGCACCGGGCCGGGTAAGACGGTCTTGGGCGAGATCGTTCACATTGACCGGTTCGGGAACGCCATTACGAACATCCCGGAAAGTCTGGTCTGCTCATTGCGCGCCCCGGAAGTGCATGCGCCGGGCGTTACGGTCCCCGCGATCAGCCGAACTTACGGCGACGCGTCACGGGACGGTGCGCTGGCGCTCATTGGCAGCAGCGGGTACTTGGAGATTGCGGTCAACCGCGGCAGCGCGGCCGCGGCGTTCGGCCTGCGCCGTGGCATGCCGGTGCGCGTGCGTCAGAACTTGTAGGAATAGCCGAACGCGAGACTGTTGCCGTCGGAACCAACGCTGGTGCCCCGGCCCAGGAACGAGAAGATGTCGCCGTTCCCGGAGTCTTTTACCATGTTCAGGAAGCCGTGAACCATCGCGAAGTGCAATTCGTGCCGGTCGTTGATCGCGTAGGTCAGGCCGACGGTCACATGGTCCTCGACCGTCACGGGGCACAAAGCGCTCATGAACGCGTGCTCTTCCGTTATCGGGGATGTGGAATGGGCGAAACCCGCCATGAGGCGCAGCCGGTCCGTGGCCTTGAATTCCACGCCGAACTTGAGCCCGTGCTGGTTCTTCCAGCCAAAGCCGCCGTCCGCCACGCTGTTGCCGTACGCCGCCACCTCCTCCCACCACAGGAATTTGTAGTCCAGCGTCAGCTCCACGCGCGGCGTTACCCGGTATGCGACGCCGCACTGAAATGTGTGCGGGGTGTCCAGAGTGTGGGAGAGAAGGTCCTCGAACTCCTCGAAGTGCTGGGACCAGTGCCGCGACGCATATACCGCGCCAACAGACCATTTCTCCCAAGCCTTGTAGACGCCCACATTGAAACCCGCGCCCAGCGCCTCGTCCCAGTCGAATCCCGCTTCGGCCGGCCGCAGGGACAGCGTGAGATGGTCCGACTTGAACCGCGACACGGACCCGTGCAGGCCGAAGCCGACGGCCCAGCCGTTGTCGAATTCATGGGCGTATGCGAGCACGAGCCGGGCGTGCTGATACATCAGCTTCCGGTCCGCGTTCCCCTGGAAGACCCGGCTAAGCCAGTTGCGGGAGTGCCCGTAGTCCGTGCCCGTACCGCTGGGAATGTAGAGGCCGACGCCCAGCGTGCCCCGCTCCAATGGCCAGATAACGCCGCCCGAGGTGATATTAAAGATGTCCCGGGACTCCTGGTTGCCGTCGAAGCGATTGCCGAGCAGGCCGCGCGGCCTCAACTGGATGTTCGTGAACACCGTGTACCAGTTCAGGTCGATGCGCCGGTCAAGGTCGACCATGCTGGCCGGGTTCAGGTAACTCCAGTACGCGCTGCGCGGGCTGGCAACCCCGCTTGCGCCGCGCGCAAGGTGCTGGGCGTCGTTCCCAAACAAGAGCGCGCCCTCATTCGCGTACACCCCGGTGCCCAGGAGAAAGAAGAGGGCGCCGAGCAGCCGGGCGGCTGCTCGGCGCGGGGAATGAGGGGAGGAAAGGGAAGAGGCCATAAGGTCGACAGTGAAATTGCTACGCATATTTGGCGATCTCACAGGTAATTCTATTGAGATTCCAGACTTTATTGAAATCATATCATCTCGATACACAAAAATCAATAAAGCCTCTGGGTGCGCCGAAGGGCGCCTGCCGGCCCGGTCCGGCGGCTTCGACGGACCCCTGCCGCAGCCTTGCGAATGTCTTTGTGCCCCAAAGTGTTAGGATAATCGCAGACAGGGCCCCCAGGCTCTTGATGAGGAAAGGGCAACCCCATGGAAACTCCGAGACACGGCTTGCGGTTGGGTACCTGCAGTTGGACGGCCAAGGGCTGGGAAGCGACCTTCTACGGACACGATACCCGGCCTGCGGAGTATCTGTCGGCCTACGCGCGGCGCTACACGACGGTTGAAATCGACGCAACCTTTTACGGGACGCCGAAGCGGGACACGGTTGCGCGATGGCGTGACCAGACGCCGGAGGGTTTTGTCTTCGCGGTCAAGGCCCCCAAAACCGTCACGCACGAGAAGTGTCTGGAGGGCTGCGCAGCGGATATGGAGGCGTACCTGGGCACGATGGCTCTCCTGGCCGGGAGACTTGGCCCCGTGCTGCTGCAATTCCCTTATTTTGCGAAGGCACGCGGCGTTCACGTGCAGGAGTTCCTGGACCGGCTGGGCCCGTTCCTGGAGACGTTGCCCCGAGGCGAACCGCGTTTTGCGGTCGAGGTGCGCAACAAGACGTGGCTGCGCCCGGCGCTGTTCGACCTGCTGCGGGCACACGGTGTGGCGCTCGCGCTCATCGACCATCCGTGGATGCCGCGTCCGGACGCGTTGTTCCGGCACGATGGCGTCGTGACCGCGGATTTCGTCTATATCCGCTGGCTGGGCGACCGGAAGGGGATTGAGAAGCTGACGACGATATGGGGTGAGCCGGTCATCGACCGCGCGCGCGACCTTGAGGAATGGATCCCGCCCATCAAAACGTTGTTGGACAGAAAAGTGCAGGTCTTTGGTTACGTGAACAATCACTATTCGGGCCATGCGCCGCATGATTTGGAACTGTTGCTGCGGAAGTTGAACCCGTCAGGAGCCGTGTAAAAATCACGGGCGATTCTGCTAGACTGCGGCGCGGCCGACGGGGCCCCGGCCGTGGACGGTCTGTCGACTGCGCTTCCATCCCGACCAAGGATTATCCCGGCCGTCCGGTTTGCGCGGTTATCCGGCCCTGAGTCCTGCTTAGAAACACAGCTAGGAGCATTGGATGACTGTTTCAGCCACAATCGAGCGGCCCTTGCGCGTCGCGATTATTGGCAGTGGCCCGAGCGGCTTTTATGCGGCGGACGCGCTGTTCAAGAGCGGGATCGTGGCGGACGTAGACATGTTTGACCGGCTGCCGACGCCGTTCGGGCTCGTACGGGGCGGGGTGGCGCCGGATCACCCGCGCATCCGCAACGTGATCCAGGTGTACGAGCGCATCGCTTCAAATGAGCGCTTCCGGTTCCTGGGCAACGTGGAAGTGGGCTACCACGTTACGGTGCCCGAACTGCAGCGGTACTACGACGCGCTGCTGCTGGCGTGCGGCACCGAAACGGACCAGCGCATGGCCATTGCGGGCGAGGAACTGCCCGGAAGCCACGGGGCGACGCAATTCGTCGGCTGGTACAACGGCCATCCCGACTACCGGCATCTGACCTTCGACCTTTCACAGGAGGTCGCGGTCATCGTGGGCGCGGGCAATGTCGCCATCGACGTGGCGCGCATCCTGTGCAAGTCGGTGAAGGAACTGCGGCACACGGAGATCGCGCAGCACGCGCTGGATGCGCTTTCGGAGAGCCGCATCCGCGACGTATACATCGTCGCGCGCCGGGGGCCGGCCCAGGCGAAGTTCACGACGAAAGAGTTGAAGGAACTGGGCGAGCTGGCTGATTGCGCCCCGCTCGTAGACCCGGAAGACCTGCGCATCGCGCCCGAGGACGAGGAAGACTTCAAGGACCCGACGAAAGCAAACAACCTGAAATACCTGGGCGAATTCGCGGCGCGGCCGCCTTGTCCGGACAAGCGCAAGCGCCTGCACTTCAAGTTTCTGTGGAGCCCAATCAAGCTGCGCGGCGTGGGCCGTCTGCAGGAAGTCTTGCTGGGCCGCAACGAACTGGCCGGCCCCGCGGGCAGCCGCCACGCGCGCAGCACGGGCGAGACGATGCGCCTGCCCTGCGGCCTGTTGTTCCGCAGCATAGGCTACCGCGGTGTGCCGCTGCCCGGCGTGCCGTTCAACGAGCGCTACGGCGTGATCCCGAACGAAGGCGGGCGCGTCACGGAGAACGGCAAACCCGTCACCGGCCTCTACGTCGCGGGGTGGATCAAGCGCGGCCCGACGGGCATCATCGGGACCAACAAGCCGTGCAGCGCGGAGACGGTCGAACGCCTCGTCGAGGATCTGCCGAAGCTGGTTCCATGCGCGGTGCCGGACACGCAGCCGCTGCTCGACCTGTTGCGCGACCGCGGGTCGCGCCCCGTCAGCATGGCCGACTGGCGCGTCATCGATGAGGCCGAAATCGCGCGCGGCCAGGCGGTCAAGAAGCCGCGCGAACGGTTCACGCACTATCATGAAATGCTGTCGCTGCTGGACTAGCGCGGCAGCGGCCAGTGCGGCGATTCCGTGCGCTGCACGCGGAAAAGCCGCGCTGCGCGCGCGACGAGGTCCAGGTGCGCGGAGGCGATGTCCTGCCGTTCGCCCGGGTCCGCCTCAAGGTCGTAGACCTCGATAGGAGTTTCCGTGCCGGGGCGTACGGCCTTGTAGGTTCCGATTCTCACGGCCTGCTTGAATCCGCCCTCATGGAACTCCCAATACAGGAACTCGTGCCCGATTTGCCTGCCTTCTTCGCCCAACAGCGCCGGCGCGAAAGAGACGCCGTCCAGGTTTGGCGGCGGCTCCGCGCCCGCGAGTTCCGCGGCGGTGGGCAGAAAGTCCCAGAAGGCGCAGACGTGGTCGCTGGTCGCGCCGGCGGCGATCCTGCCCGGCGCCCAGGCGACCAGCGGCACGCGAATGCCGCCGTCGTACAAGTCGCGCTTGATGCCGCGCAGCGGCCCCGAACTCTTGAAGAAGGCCGGGTCGGCGCCGCCCTCTTTGTGCGGTCCGTTGTCGCTGGAGAAGAAAACAATGGTGTTATCGGCGAGGCCCCGGTCGCGCAGCCGGTCGAGCACGCGGCCCACGTCGCCGTCGAGCCGCGTGATCATGGCGGCGTGGTTCTTCTGCGGCTGCGGCCACGGCTGTTCACCGTAGGGCGCGTCGGACGGCACTTCCATGCCGTTGCCTTCGGCGTTGCCGCGTTCGTTGTTCGCGTGTGGGATGGTGCAGGCCAGATAGAGGAAGAACGGCTGGTTCTGCTGCCTGTCGATGAATTGGAGCGCTTCCTCCGTGAAAAGATCGTTGCTGTATCTGTTGCACCGGGCCGCTACGCCGCGTTTCTCGCTCTGCACGTTCTCTTCGAACGCGACCCGTTCTTCGTTACGCCAGAGGTAATCCGGGTAGGAATTGTGCGCGTGGCCCTGGTTGAGATAGCCGAAGAAGTAATCGAAGCCTTGCCGGTTCGGCAGTCCCGTCGTGTCCGGTTCGCCAAGGCCCCACTTGCCAATCAGCGCCGTGGCGTAGCCCGCGCCGCGCAACACTTCGGCAACGGTCACGTCTTCCGGCAGCAGCGGCACCAGCTTGTTGCCGCGCACGGTGCAGTGTCCCGTGTGCAGGCCGGTCATCAGCGCGCAACGCGACGGCGCGCACACCGTGCTGCCTGCGTAGGCGCCGGTAAACCGCATGCCTTCGGCGGCCATGGCATCGATCCGGGGGGTGCGAATCCGTGCCTGTCCATAGCAGCCGAGATCGCCGTAACCGAGATCATCCGCCAGGATGAAGACGATATTCGGCGGGCGCCGGACAGGTGCTTCCGCCCCCGCGCCGCCTGGCGGCGCCAGCGTCAACGCGGCCGCGCCCGCAACTGCCCTTTCCAACCATGCGCGACGTGTCAGCTGAGTCATTATCGGATCCCTTTCTTTTCCTGTCTCTATAGCAGCTTGCGGACACGCTCCGCGGAGATTCGCGCCGCGTTTTGCACGCGGGTCTCGTCCAAAGATAGCAGAGATTCGCGGTCTTGTTCCTCGCCGCGTTGATGACATAAGCTAGCCGACGGAGCGGTGTTCTATTGGCGGGGCGCGGGGAGGCGGAAGGATATGGCCAGAATCTGCTCGACAACTCCGTTAGGACTGCTGGCAGCGCTCGTGAGCGCGGGCGCGCACGCGGAACTGCAAAACGTCTCGATTGGCGGGCAGATCACCATCCTGGGCGAGTACTACCGCCATGCCTATCCCGCGGAAGCCGAGTTGCGCCGGCCCGCCTCCTGGTTTTGGGGCAGGCCCCTCGGGACGGAAGGGAACGCGCTCTACAGCGGTTATGGTTGGGACGACCGCGTGGGCGGCTACACGCTCGTTAGCCAATGGACGCGGCTGCACCTGTCGGCGGATTTCACGGACGACGTAGGCGTTTTCATCGAATGCGACAGCGTCGGGGTCTGGAGTGAGGATTTCCGCTCCAACTACGTGAGCGGCGTCGACGCGCGAGGGACATCCGTGGATGATGTCGAGGTGTACCAGGCTTACGTCGACGCCGGGAATCCTTTCGATTTGCCGCTTCATCTGCGCCTGGGCCGGCAGGAACTCGCCTTCGGCAGCGAGTGGCTCGCCGGCAACAACGACTACGGGGCGATCCCCCTTTATGGCCTTTCCTTTGACGCCGTCCGTCTTACCTGTGCGACAGAAGCGGTCAGCCTCGACGCCTGGTGGTCTAAACTGGCGGAAAACGGCGCGGTCGAAGAAGACGGCGACGTGGGTTTCGGCGGTGTTTACGCGAGCTACCTGGGCCTCGAGAATATTGTGTTCGATGGCTACTGGCTCTGGCTTCGCGATGCGGGCACGCTGGAAGACGTGGAATCCGGCCTGATTGGCGAATGGTTCGAGAGCCTTGTCGGCGTTGACGACTACGGCACGACGAACATTCATACGGCCGGCCTGCGCGCCGCCGGCGAGGTTGGAGCGTTCGATTTCGATGCCGAGGTTGCGTATCAGTGGGGGGACGCGGACCGGGCAGGCTACCTGTTCAGGCCAGTCTTGTACGGGGACGAGGGCGCGGAATACGGCGCCTGGGCCGTGCGGGTCGAGAGCGGGTATACATGGGAGACCGCGTGGACGCCTCGCATTCACGCGGGGTATGCCTATTGCGGCGGCGAAGACCGGCGTGACATCGCGTTCGAAACCTGGCTTGAAGCCTTGTTCAATCCCTTCTACCGCGCGTCGAGCGTGAGCTTCAACAGGCTGTTCTCCGATGTGTACTTGAGCAATTTTCTCGACGGCACCGACTTGTCGAACGTGCACGTGTTCTCGGCGGGCATCGGCGCCATGCCCACGGAGTCTCTGGAGATGTCCCTCCTGTTGAGCCACTTGCGCGCGGACGAACCCTTCGCGCGCCCCGTGGTCCCGTGGATTGCGTTTCTGAGCCGCACGAATAATGCCAGCCTGGGCTGGGAAACGTATATCGATGCGACCTACTACTACTCGGACGATGTGTACTTCTGCGCGGGCTGGTCTCACCTGTTCGCCGGCGAAGGGCTGCGCCGCGGCCATTTCGTTCAGGCGAACGGCCTCGATTTCAACGGCGGCAGCGACGATGACGACGCGGATTACTTCTTCTTCGAGACTGGCATTATATTCTGAATCGGGATGTTGCGCCGGGCGCAAGGACGGGAGAGCGAGCGTATGCTTGTTGTCGAACTAGTCAATCTCTTCAGCGTTGCCTTGGCCGCGGCGCTGCAATTCTTTCTTGATTATCTGAATGAACGGATCATGGCTTGGCTGGGATTCGGCGAGGATGCGGAATGACGGCGCGTTGACCGGCAATTCGCGGGAGGCAAGGCATGTGGCAGGACTTGCTCGCAGCGGTGGCGTACGCGGTGATTGAGCGCATTACGGGCGCGTTCTTCAGCCCGCTCTTCTCCTGGATCATGGCGTTGTTCGGCTTCGAATGGTGACGCAGGGGACAGACGCGCCCCGTTACGGGAAGACCCGGACTGTCTGATGAGGAACAGACAAGCGCGGCTCGCCGGCTTGTTCGCGCATTGCCAGATATTTCATGTTCCCTGCGCACGCTTGCGAGCGAGGCAAAACAGCAAGGCGCCCGGCAGCCACGTGAGCCGTTGCTCGACCTGGAAGACCGCGCCGGCCAAGCCTTGAGACAGAATGCCCAGCCACGGGCTGACGAAATTGAACGCGCCCAGCGTAATCACCTCGTATCCGTGGTTCTCCAGCAGCGCGCGCAGGCTGCGCCGGTCAAAACTGCTCAAATGCTGATCGCCGCCCATGCGCGGCGTCAAGCCAAGGCTGTCGAGCAGATACTCGACCAGCGGCCACGCGCTGCGCCGGTTCGGCGTGGTCAGGAACAGTAAGCCGCCCGGTTTCAAGACGCGGCGCAGTTCCTCGATGGTGCGCTGCCCGTCTTCTGGCGTGTGATGTTCGATCACTTCGAGCAGCGTGGCCCAGTCCAGCGCGGCGTCGCGCAAGGGGAGTAGTTGAACAGCGCCCGCGACAGGCGAGCAGCCGGCGGCGCCGTAGACTGCCTTCACGAAGGTCAGGCATGCCGGGTTGTTGTCGAGCGCCACAACAAGCGGAGACACCTTCACGAGCTCCGGTAGCGCGATGCCCGAACCGCAGCCCGCGTCGATGCCGCGGCCGGCGACTTTGTGCGCGCGCAGCACGTGCGCCAACATGCGCAGCCGGTTGCCATGCCAGGTCCGTTGCGCGCGCCGGCCTTCGTGCAGCGCGCGATGTTGATATTCCGCCGGGATTTGGTCGCGCTCGAGGTCCAGCGCATAAAACCGGCGCAAATCGCGCAGCCGGATCAGCAGCAATTCCCAGAACATGCGCGTGGAATCGCGCACGAGCCGCATGCTCGATCCGTCCATGTTCAACAGGTGCACCGGCACGCGCTCGATACGCCACCGGTTCACCCGCGCAATATGGATTACCTCGACGTCGAAACCGAACCCGGGGATCGTGACGCGTTCGAAAAGTCGCCTGACCGTGTCGCCGCGAAAGAACTTGAAACCGCATTGCGTATCGGCGATGCGCGTGTTCAGCACGCTGCGCACGAGGACCGAGTATGCGCCGCCCAAGAAGCGCCGCCGCAATGGGACCGGCGCGGACTGCTGCGACGCGTCCAAGTCCCGCGCGCCCACCACGAGTTGGAGGCCGGGTTCCCGACGGAACAGGTCCAGTACCTCGGGCACGCGGTCCAGCGCATAGGGCAGGTCGGCATCGGTGAACGCCACGACCTTGCCGTGCGCTTGCATGACCCCGTGTTTTACCGCGGCGCCCTTGCCCGCATTCGCGGGCAGTTCGATCAAGAGAAAGTCCGCTGCCGGGTCGCCTTCGAGGAATGCGCGGACCACGGCTGCCGTGCCGTCGGTGCAGCCATCCAGGACCACGCAGACCTCGCAGGAGAGCCCCGACCGGCGCGCAAAGGCGTCGAGCCCCGCGAGCGTCGCCGAGATCCGGCGTTCCTCGTTGTACGCGGGTATGACGATGGAAAGGTCGTAGTGTGCGGACACGGTCGTCGGCTCCGATCATGCGGACGTTGGGGCGCATTCTAACCGCCGTGCTTGAACGCGGCAAGCGCGGGCGCGGCCATGCGCGCGGCGCGGACCGGCCATGAACGTCACGTCTCTTGAAACACTCCGGCCTTGCGTCCGGTCCAATTTCCAGGAACCAAGAGGAGGGCAGCATCATGCTACGGGGCATTCAAAGGGCGTTTCTGACTGGTCTTGCGGCGGCGCTCCTGTGCGCTGGGGTTGTCGAGGCGCGCGGCGCCTTCTTGCTCGAAGGCGGGGCAAGCGCGTACAGCGTGGTGCTGCAAGAGGGCGCGAGCCCCTCCGAAGCATACGCGGCGACGGAACTGCAAGCGCATTTCGCGGCGTGCACGGGCGTGACGCTGCCGATCCTGCGGGAAGCGCCGCCGGGCGGCGCGCCGATGATCGTGCTGGGCTGCGGGTCCGTCGCGCGGTCGCTGGGCGTAGACCCGCAACCCGCGGCGCTCGGCGAGCAGGGGTACCTTATCCGTGCTGTGCCGCCGCATCTGGTGATCGCGGGCACGCCCGCGGCGGGCACGCTCTACGGCGTCTATGACTTTCTCGAAAATCACCTCGGCGTGCGCTGGCACGCGCCGGGCGTCACCAAGACGCCGCGCGTGTCCGAATTGCCGTTGCCGGAGGAGGACCGCCTGGTGAAGCCCGCGTTTCTCTGGCGCAACACGAGCTATGAATGGCAGGGTGCCGACGAAGCGTTTCGCGCGCGACAGCGCGACAACAGGGGCGATGGCGGCGCGGACAATCCCTGCGGTATTCAGTACGCATTCGACGGCACGTGCCACAGCTATTTCCGTTTTATCTCATCGGACGAATTCTTCGCCACGCACCCCGAGTACTTCTCCGAGATCGGCGGTGTGCGGCGCAGATACGAGACGCAACTATGTCTGACCAATCCGGACGTGCTCGAAATCGTCACGGAACGCATGCTGCAGCGCATGGCGGACATGCCCGGCGTGCGCCAGCACAATTTCTCGCAAATGGATTACTACAACTACTGCGAATGCGCGAAATGCATGGAGATCAACCGGCAGTACGGGACGATGGGCGGCACACAGTACTGGTTCCTGAACCAGCTCGCCGGGCGAACCTCGAAGGTCTACCCGGACAAACTTATTGGCACGCTCGCTTACATGTACACCGAAGAACCGCCGAAAGACGTGCAGATGCACCCCAACGTGGCCGTCTGGCTCTGCCACATGTTTCCGTCCTGCGACAGCCATCCCATCGCCACCTGCCCGCTGAACGCGGACTACCAGCGGCGCGCGCTGGCGTGGTCCCGGCAGTGCAAGCACCTTTATGTCTGGCACTACATCGTGGATTTCGCCCATTACTACAACCCCTTTCCGAACCTGCGCGCCATGGCGGCGGACATGCGGTTCTACCGCGACATAGGCGTCGAGGGTATCTACCTGCAGGGCGGGGTCGCCGGCGGCGAGTTCAGCCTGTTGCGGCCCTGGTATGGCATGCAACTGCTCTGGAACCCGGACCAAGACCCGGAGGCGATTATCGCCGGTTTCCTGAATGGCTATTACGGCCCCGCCGGGAAGCCGATCCACGAATACATCACGCTGCTGCACGACAAGGTCGAACGCGATAACATCCACATGCACCTGTACACCAACCCTGCAATGGGGTATCTGACGGACGAAATCCTGGAACGCGCCTCGGCGCTCTTCGACGAGGCGGAGCGGGCCGTCGCGGGGGATGCGGAACTGCTGGAGCGCGTGAAGGTGACCCGTATGCCGCTGACCTATGCGCGCACGTTTCCGCGCAACGGCTACGCCATCGAAGGCAGGCTCCTGAAGTTTACGGGGCCTTTCGCCCAGTTGCCAGAGGTGACGGAATTCATCGACCGCATGAAACGCCACGGATTCTCGACGCTGCGCGAGATGGAAGGCGACCCGCAACAGATGGTCATGCTTTGTATGGCGCTGAACGCGCCGATGGAAGTCGTGCCCATTGAAAACGAGCATATGACCATCGACATCGTGCCTTTCCTGGGCGGGCGCGCCCTGCGCATCACGGACCGCGCCACGGGACAGCGCATCACCGCGCACAACACGACGCGCAGCCTCTTCTTCCCCTTCTGCGGCGGCGAGGAGACGCGCATCGGCGGCATCTTCCGCATGAGCGGCATGTTCGAGTTGTTCTCCGTCAAGGAGCGCTCCGAACATGCGGTCACACTGCAATCGAAGGTAGCCGGACTCGACGTAACCCGCGAAATCCGGCTCCTGCCGGGCGAACCGATCGTGGAATTCACGGCTACTGCGCTGAATGGAACCGGCAACCCGCAGGAGGTGACCCTGCGCAGCCACCTGGAACTCGATCTGGGCGACTTGAATGCCACGAAACTCCGGTTCACGGACCGCACCGGCGCGGAAATCACGCGTGACATGGCGCCGATTATCGCCAACTTGCGCGAAGGCGAACACTACCTCGATCAGCAGGCCCCGAAAGGCGCGTGGACATTTGCGGGCTCGAAGGGCCTCGAAGTGACGCAGACCTTCGACGACGACACCCTCGATTTCGCCTGGGCCTACGCCTATCCCGACTACCTGAACGACCTCGAGGCCGAACTCTGGTTGCGGCGCACCACCCTCGCCCCTGGCGAAAGCATCACCCTGCGCCACAAACTGGAGGTGCGTCCGGAGTAGAGACCTCTGCGGCAATCTCACAACGCCTTGCGTCCCACGTTCCGTCGGACACGCCCGCGTGACCGGCTCGGCATTCGGAGTTCCCGGCGCGGAGCGCCTTGGGGATGCGTTGTACCGCGGCCGGGCGTGTAACGAGAGGGGGCTCTCGCGATTTCGGTCAACCCGCCTCCTCACGCATGTTCCGATTCGCGCTGATGGTCGCGCTGTCGCTCTTGCGTGTTGGGCACAGGCATTGTATGCTTAGTGTTCCGATTGCGCGTGGCGGGGCGCTATGCCTGTGTATGCGTGCCGGAGTTGATCGGGGACGAAATTGGGGATTAGAATCTAAACGATAATAGGTACTATTAGCGAATGAAGGCCGTTGTACAGGGGTTCTGACGCTCTGACCGTGACAACGGGCCTCTGGAGCAATGCTGGGCGCAATGCGCCGGGAGGACCATACGCTCATGGATGCATTTCCCGCCGTAGACCCGATACCGCTGCCCGCGCCGGTGTGGCTGTTCAAGTTGCTGCATAATCTCACGCTGGTGCTGCATTTTACCGCCGTACATTTCCTTGTGGGCGGGCTTGCGATTACGGCGTTCTGGGCGTTGATGGGCCGTTTTCGACAGGACGAGGCGCGTTTGAATGCGAGCGGTGCGCTGGCGCACCGGCTGCCCATCGTCATGGCGTACGTGATCAATCTGGGCGTTCCGCCGCTTCTCTTCGCCCAGGTGCTGTACGGCCGCGCGCTGTACACCTCGAGCGTACTTATCGGCGTCTATTGGATCAGCGTAATCTTCCTGCTCATCGCGGCGTATTTCATCCTGTACATGATGGCGAAACGGGCCGAAAACGGCGCGGGTTTTGCCTGGCTCGGTCTGATCGCGCTGGCGGTCATCCTGAAAATCGCCGTTATCTACACCAACAACATGACGCTGATGCTGCGGCCCGACGCGTGGCTTGACCTGTACCGCAACAATCCGGCCGGCAGACAACTCAACGCGGGCGATCCCACCGTGCTGCCGCGCTGGCTGTTCATGATGGTGGGTTCGCTGGGCGTGTCGGGGGTCGGGCTCATGCTGCTCGGGATGAAGACGCGTCTGCCCGAATCGGCGACGCTGCTGCTGCGCAGGCGGGGCGGCCTCGCGCTGGCCGTGTTTACGGGCGTGCAGATTGCCATGGCGCTGCGCGTTTTCCATGTGCAAGCGGCGGGGGTCCGGGGCGCGCTGATGGGCGACGGTTTCAGCAGGATGCTGGTATTTGCTTGGGTGGCTACCGCAGCCCTCTTGATCGTGCTGGGTCTCATCGTAGCCGTCAGCGCCGCCCGCCGCGTGTGGGTCTTGCCGGCGCTCTGCGGCGCGGTGGCGTTTCTGAACATCCTGCTGATGGTGTTGGTTCGCGACCGTATCCGCGACCTTGCCTTGGCGCAACATGGCTTCAACGTGGCGGCCCGCGCGGTCAACACGAACTGGTCCATTGTAATCCTCTTCCTGGTGTTGTTCGTGGCGGCGGCGGGGCTGGTGACGGGGATGGCCGTGGTAGCCGCGCGCGCGAGAGGAGTGGATGAGACTTATGCCTGAAAAAGAACCGTCAAACGGCTATGTTCCCGCCATCGAAGAAGGAGTGGAAGAGCTGACGCGCCGCAAGTTCACGGCGCGCGCCGGCTTGGGCGCGGTGGGCATGTGTTACGCGGCCGCGTTCGGCTATCCGGTCTATCGTTACTTGGCCGCGCCGGCGGAAGAGGCCGCGGAGCTGGCCAAGATCACGGAAGTGAGCATTCCGCGCGAGAACATACCGCCGCCGGGGTCGGTGCTCATGTTCAAATTCGGCCCCAAGCCCGCCATGCTGATCCATCACAAGGATGGGCAGAAGGTCTGTTTCTCCGCGATCTGCACGCATCTCGGCTGCACGGTTCAATACCGGGCCGAGGGCGACCACATCCATTGCGCGTGCCACGGCGGCGAATACGATAGCCGCACCGGCAGGAATGTGGGCGGGCCGCCGCCGAAACCGCTGACGCCGTTTGAAGTCGTGGAGGAGACCCCCGATGGCCCAGTCATCGTCAAACGCATCTGAACTCGCGCCGCGCAACCCGGTCTACGCGTGGCTGAACGACCGGCTTGGCCTGGACTGGTTCTTCGATTTCGCGAAGAAGAAGACCGTGCCCGATCACGCGCATTCATTCTGGTACTACTGGGGCGGCATGTCGCTCTTCTTCTTTATCGTCCAGTTGGTAAGCGGCATTCTGCTGCTCATGTATTACCGGCCCGGCGAGCAGGCTTACGATTCCGTGCGCGAAATCACCTACGAAATCGATTTCGGGTGGCTGGTCCGGTCGGCCCATTCGTGGTCGGCAAACTTGATGGTGCTGGCCGTATTCATCCACATGTTCTCCGTCTTCTTCATGAAGGCATACCGCAAACCGCGCGAATTCGGCTGGTGGAGCGGTTTGGCCCTGCTCGGGCTCACCATGGTGTTCGGATTCAGCGGCTATCTGCTGCCGATGGACGACTTGGCCTATTTCGCGACGCAGGTGGGCCTCAATATTCCGAAGAGCCTGCCGGGCATGGGTCCGGTTATCGAGAAGCTCGTGCAAGGCGGGCCGGACGTGTCGAGCGTGACGATCCAGCGTTTCTTCGCGCTGCACGTCGTCGTGCTGCCGCTCGCATTTCTTGGCGTGCTGGGGTTCCATCTCTGGCTCGTATTCAAGCACGGCAGTGCGCTGCCGCCGTCCGAAGAGCTCAAGTCCGAGCCGCGGCGGCGCTCGATTCCGTTCTTCCCCAATTTCATGATGAAGGACCTGGCGATGTGGCTCTTCGCGCTCAACGTGCTGACCATTCTCGCGTTCCTTTATCCCTGGCCGCTGGGCCCGATGGCCGACCCGCTGGCCGCCGCGCCCGAAGGCATCCACCCCGAGTGGTATTTCATGAGCCAGTTCCAGGCTCTGAAGGTCATAGGCAAATACGTGCCGGGCATGGCCGGCGAACTGCTCGGAATCGCCTTGTTCTCAATCGGCGGCGTGCTCTGGGGCCTGATCCCCTTCTATGACACGCGCAAAGCAGGCGCGCTCCGCGCGCGCACGGCCACGTGGTTCGGCCTTGCGGCCGTGCTCGGGCTCGCCGGCCTGACCGTCATGGGGTATTGGGAAGTGTGGAGCATTGCGGAGTGAAATCCGCCGGCTCTTCGAAGCGAACCAGTCTTTTGGGTGAGACGCGGCTGTAGCCGGGTTCCAGGACAGCAAGCATTTGGGAGAACGGAGATGAATTATCCGCTCTGGGATGTGCCGGTCATCGGCGGCATGTGGGTGATCGGCGGGATCGCCATTATCCACGTCATGATCTCGCACTTCGCGATCGGCGGCGGGTTCTACCTGCCCATGGCCGAACGCAAGGCGCTGCGCGAAGGCCGCAACGACTGGATGGATATCATCCAGCGGCACGCGAAGTTCTTCCTGGTGCTGACGGCCGCATTCGGGACGGTGACGGGCGTGGGGATCTGGTTCTCGATTGGGCTGGTCAACCCGGAAGGCACCAGCACGCTGATCCACAACTTTGTTTTCGGCTGGGCCATCGAATACACGTTTTTCTTGATTGAGATCACGGCCGCCGCGGTCTATTACTACACGTGGGGCCGCGTTTCGGACCGCGCGCACCTCGCCATCGGCTGGGTCTATGCCGGTTCCGCCTGGATGAGCCTCGTTGTCATCAACGGCATTCTCACGTTCATGCTTACGCCCGGCCAGGGCTGGCTTGAAGTGGCCGGCACGGGCAACGAGTCGTCGCGGTTCTGGCATGCCTTGTTCAATCCGACGTATTTCCCGAGTCTCATGCTGCGCACGCTCGTCTGTATCTCGCTCGCGGGCGTGTGGGCCTTCGTCACCGCGAGCCGCATCGACAGCTACGCCCAGCCGAAGCTGAAGACGGAGGTGCTGCGCTGGTCCGTGAAATGGCTTGTGCCCTCGTTCGTGCTGCTGCCGTTCTGCTTCGTATGGTATCTCGCCATGGTGCCCGAGAAGCAGATTGCCCTGCTCGAACTTGGC